>CAXMNO010000117.1:0-7495 GCA_964194655.1 uncultured Acidimicrobiia bacterium | reverse complement strand
GTCACCACGGGGGCTGGGGAATAAGCACCCATGCCACCGGTATTGGGTCCCTCATCGTTATCGAAAGCACGCTTGTGATCTTGAGAAGAGGCGAGCGGCAAGGCCGTTTCACCATCAACAAGGCAGAAGAAGCTGGCTTCTTCGCCCGTTAGGAATTCCTCTACAACAACTTCAGCACCGGAGCTACCAAACTGAAGATCAGTCATGACAACATCAATCGCGCCTAAAGACTGCTCCAGTGTTTCGCCAACCGTCACACCCTTTCCCGCCGCAAGACCGTCGGTTTTGATGACGATGGGTGCGCCTCGCTCTTCGACATAAACTTTGGCTTCATTCGCATCGCTAAATCGGCGATAAGCCCCGGTCGGTATGTCATACTTGGCGCAGATATCCTTCATAAAGCCCTTGGAGCCTTCGAGCTTCGCGGCATTTGCTCTGGGGCCAAAGGCCTTAATCCCTTCGCGTTCCAGGCGGTCAACCAAGCCTTCGACAAGCGGAACCTCCGGGCCAACCACGACGAGGTCGATGGCCTGTTCTTTTGCGAATGAGACGAGCCCTTCGATATTTTCGGCTGCGATGGGCACGCACTCTGCCTCTTCAGCGATGCCAGCATTACCTGGGGCGCAATAAAGCTTGTCGCAAAGCGGCGAAGCAGCAATTGCCCAGCAGAGTGCATGTTCGCGACCACCACCGCCGACTACCAGAATTTTCATGGCCCTTGTTCCGTCGATCGTTTACTCATGAAATGCGGGTGCGCGCCATTGAAATTTAGGCGATTCGCCGCATTATTCCGTGTCATGAGGGGTTATCGGGTCCGATGAGCGATTTTGCAAGCTTTGGAGATGATGGGGAGACTCCGGGCAACCTCCCTGAATTCTCGGTCTCGGAGATTTCGCAGGCCGTAAAGCGGACACTGGAAAGCCGTTTCGAGCGGGTAAGGGTGCGGGGCGAGATCTCCGGCTTTAAACGCGCGGCATCGGGCCATCTCTATATGGCTTTGAAGGATGAAAACGCCGTCTTGGATGGCGTTTGCTGGAAGGGCGTTGCCTCCAGGCTTGCAATTCGGCCTGAAGACGGCTTGGAAGTGATCGCAACTGGCCGAATAACCTCTTACCCCGGACGTTCCAAGTACCAGATCGTCATTGACTCAATGGAATTGGCTGGCGAGGGCGCGCTTTTAAAACTCCTTGAGGAACGGCGGCGCAAGCTTGCAGCCGAAGGCCTTTTTGACGAGGACCGCAAAAAGCCAATCCCTTTCCTGCCAGAAGTTATCGGTGTTGTGACTTCGCCCACAGGTGCCGTGATCCGCGACATCCTGCATCGCCTGTCCGATAGGTTCCCAAGGCCGGTTCTCGTTTGGCCCGTCCTGGTTCAAGGTGAGGGCGCGGCGGAACAGGTAGCTGCGGCAATTCGCGGCTTTAATGCCTTGCCCCTTGAGGGTGGGGACGTCCAAAGACCAGACCTCCTTATCGTCGCGCGCGGCGGTGGTTCGCTCGAAGATCTTTGGGCCTTCAATGAAGAAGTTGTCGTGCGGGCCGCTGCGGAAAGTGAAATTCCGCTCATTTCGGCTATTGGGCATGAAACCGATACCACCTTGATCGACCATGCCTCAGACCGGCGCGCGCCGACCCCAACGGCTGCTGCTGAAATGGCTGTACCGCTGCGCCGCGATCTCATCGGGGAAGTTTCAGAACTCGACCGGCGGCTTTTGGGTGGACTTGGCCGGATGCTCGATGAACGGCGGATCATGGTGGAGGGGCTCGCCCGCGGCCTTCCGAGGCCCAAGCGTCTTCTTGAGGAGGCCAATCAACGCTTGGATGACCGCAGCGAGCGGCTGGAAAGTGCGATGCGTGCAGCTCTAAGGGATAAGGGGCGCCTTGTTGGCGAGCTTGCCAGTGCCCTGCCACACCCGCGTCAACAGCTAAAACTGGCAAGCGAACGGCTGGCTGCAGATGGTGCTCGGCTTGCCCGCTCTGGCCGGGAAGTATTTTCATCGGCGCGGCGGGAGTTCCAGCGCCTTGAGGCAGGCGCCCGGCTTCTTCGTGCGAGTGGGCGGGGCTTGTCCGAGGCACGGCGGAATTTCGAAGGTATGGGCCGGGTTCTCGAATCCCTCTCATACCGGAAAGTGTTGGAGCGTGGCTTTGCCGTCGTGCATGGCGAAGAGGGTATCGTCACGCGGGCAGTTGGCCTCGCGAATGCCGGTGCACTGGCTCTGGAGTTTGCGGACGGGCGGGCCAAGATTGCACTCGATGATATGGATGTAGAGCCGGGAAAACCAAGGTCACACCCGAAGGCAAAACAATCCAAGCCCGCCAAAAAAGGTGATGATCCGCAAGGGAATCTCCTATGAAATATCTGAGAGCACTCATCCTTCTAGGACTCTGCCTCGCGCCAGGATCACTGCTTGCCGAAGATCTCGAACTCGACGGATTTCTCCGCCAAGGGAGTATCGTCTTCGGTAAAACCGACCCAAAGGCTGAAGTGACTTTGGATGGCCGCAGCCTTCGCCTAACGGAAGATGGTCGCTTTGTCTTTGGCTTCGGTCGAGATTTTGCCCCTGGTGCGACGCTAAAAGTCCACCACTCCGATGGTCGGGTTGTCGAGCGTGTGCTTGCTATTGAAAAACGCGAATACCAGATCCAGCGTATTGATGGTCTACCAGACAGCAAGGTGACGCCGCCGGAAGATGTTTGGGAGCGTATTCAAAAGGAAAATGCCAAGGTCAAGGCTGCGCGCGCGGTGGATAGACCGGACGCTGATTTTCTCTCCGGATGGCAGTGGCCTGCCAAGGGAATCATTTCCGGTGTATATGGCTCGCAAAGGATACTAAACGGCAATCCCAGACGCCCGCATTTTGGGGTCGATGTCGCAGCCCCCACAGGGACACCGGTCGTTGCCCCTGCCGATGGGATTGTCACCTTGTCGGAGCCCGACCTTTATTTCAGCGGTGGCACGGTGATCCTGGATCACGGCCATGGCCTCAGCTCCTCATTCCTGCATTTGCACGAACTCTTGGTCGAACCGGGTCAAAAGATCAAACGCGGCGAGGTCATCGCGACGATTGGCGCGACGGGGCGGGTGACGGGGGCGCACCTCGACTGGCGCATGAATTGGTATGATGAGCGTGTGGACCCGACGTTTTTGGTCCCTCCCATGCCTCCATCAGGCGAAGGCGAGGGCGGCTGAGGTTTCTCTATCCCTCAGCGCTCTTCGCTGCGGCTTCCAGGGCACCGGGGCACCAATCGGCGGACTCAAAGACCTCACCATGCCAAGCAAAGACAGCCAAAATAGGCTCATCGCCTGTTCGCATCACATGCGGCACCCCTGATGGGTGGAGGATGAGGCTACCTGGGGCCTGCGGCACCAAGGGGCCGCACCCTTGCTGCCAATCGGCGGTTCCGGCGAGCACATAATAGACTTCTACCGCTGGGTGCTGATGATCGGGATAAAAGGTATTCGGGCCTTGTAGGATCAAGCCGATGCGAAAACTATCACAGTACGCCATGCCCTTTGGCCCGATGATTTCGGCATGCGCCCAGTTTTCCGAGAACGCGGGAAGAAAATCTGCAACATCATAGCGATAGAGCCAATGGAGATCCGGCAAGAGCGTACGGATTGCCGCAGCGAAATCTTTGCCGGGTCCGCTTTCAGCCAGTGTCAGCAGGCTATCCAAATGCTGGCAGACGGGCTCTTGCCTAGGTGCGAGATTGGCGGGAGAAAGCTCAATATCTTCGATTTCGCGGCAAAGAGTTTCGAGGCTTTTTGCCAGGGCCTTAGATGGCTCAGGACGCCCACCTTGGTAAGTGTCGTAAGCCGCTTGCAAAAAGGCCTTGATTTTCGGTTCCAATGCTCAGCTAGCTCCCCGCAACTGTCAGGCTATCCACACGCAACGTTGGTGCGTTGGTGCCATATTTGAAGGTCAAATCGTTCGCAGGTGTAATCGATGCAAAGATATCTGGCAGATTGCCTGCGATTGTCGCTTCACTGATCGGGGTGGTGATTTCACCTTTCTCGATTCGAAATCCGCCGGCACCCCGACTATAATCGCCGGTCACGATGTTGACGCCCATCCCCATCATTTCCGTGATGTAGAGGCCTTCTTCAATATCGGCCATCAGCTCCTGCGGGGAGGCTGAGCCGGGTGCCATATAGAGGTTGGTTGTTGAAGGGCTTGGCGGGCCACCGGTGCCGCGAGCTGCATGGCCGGTACTCTGCAGGCCCAATTGGCGTGCGGCACTTAGATCAAGCACCCAGGTCATAAGGCGGCCGTTTTCCAAAAGTGCGCGGAGCGTGTTCTCTACACCCTCCCCATCGAAGGGTTTCGAGCGAAGACCGCGTGCGCGATGCGGATCATCGAAAATCGAGATGCTGGAGGCAAAAAGCTCATCGCCCATGCGGTCTTTCAAAATGGATGTGCCGCGCGCAATAGCAGCACCGTTGATCGCGCCTGCAAAATGGCCAACGAGCGATCCTGCACAACGTGGATCGAATATCACTGGCATCGCCATGGTTTTGGGTTTCTTGGGATTGAGGCGCGCGATCGTTCGCTCGCCTGCTTTACGGCCAATCTCTGCTGCATCTTCCAAGTCGGAGCCATAGACGGCGCTGGTAAAGTCGTAGTCACGCTCCATCGCCAAGCCTTCACCGGCAAGGACCGCTACACCTAGCGAATGCCCAGTACGGGCGTAGCTTCCCGAAAAGCCGTTGGATGCCAGAAGGGTGACCGCCGTGCGGCCCCAAGACGCTTCCGCCCCATCGGAATTCGTAACCCCGGGTATGGCGAGTGCTGCGTCCTCGCAGGCCCTCGCGCGTTCAATCAGCGCCTCAGGGGTTGGCTCATCGGGGTCGTGAATATCAATCTCGGGAACATCGCGCGCCAAAAGCTCTTCTGGTGCGAGGCCACAATAGGGATCTTCGGGAACGCTGCGCGCCATGGCGATTGCACGCTCCACCAGCTCATCCAGCGCCCCGGTGTCGAGATCGGTGGAGGCGACACTCGCTTGGCGCTGCCCGATCAAGACGCGAAGCCCGAGTTCGCGGCTTTCCTCGCGTTCCAAACGCTCGACCTTACCAAGCCTTTGGGCATGGGAAAGAGCTATTGATTCGACAACCAGCGCATCGGCGCCATCGGCACCCGCCAGGCGGGCTTTCTTTACAATGTCTTCAAGAAGAAGAAGCGCGTTTTCGGTCATAAGATCCCTGTTACGAAATTTAAGCAGCGTCTTTTCGGCGGCTCTTATTGTGCTCAAGCATTTTTAGCCCCTATAGCAGCCAGGGGCCAATAACAAAGTAGCGCGCGTCTAAAGGTTTCCTACAAACGTGACTGATTGAAAGCGCTGATGACCGCACGCAGCGAGGCGGCGACAATGTTCGGGTTGACGCCCACGCCCCAGAATTTACGCCCGGCCGGATTGACCATTTCGACATAGGCGACTGCTGAAGCATTGGCACCGGTGCCAATCGCGTGCTCGCTGTAGCTATTGAGGTGCAGTATGCCACCGCAGTCTTTCGTCATTGCATCCACAAAGGCGTCGATCGGGCCATTGCCGATACCTTCGATCGTTTTCTCTGCACCGCTATCCTTGATAATCGCAGTGAGGTTCCGGCGCTCTGACGCATGGGTGTTGGGCACGGTGCGATATTCGACCAGACCGTAGGGATTTTCGTTATTGAGGTATGTCGCCTCAAAAACCTGCCAAATTTCCTCAGAGGTAATCTCTTTCCCGGTCGTGTCGGCCATGCTCTGGATCTGCTGGGAAAAGTCCATCTGCAAGGGCTTTGGCAGATCGAAGCCGTAGTCGCGCTGCAAGAGGTAGGCGATGCCGCCCTTGCCAGATTGACTGTTGATGCGAACAATCGCTTCGTAGGATCGCCCCAAGTCCTTGGGATCGATTGGCAGATAAGGGACATCCCAAGCACCACTATTCGATGATTCTAATGCCGTCATTCCCTTTTTGATCGCGTCTTGGTGCGAGCCGGAAAAAGCCGTGAAAACAAGGTCGCCGACATAGGGATGACGCGGGTGGATCGGCAATTGGTTGCAGTATTCGGCGACGTCACGCAGTTCATTGATGTTGTCGATCTGCAAATCCGGGTCGATCCCCTGGGTATAGAGGTTGAGTGCGATGTTGATGACATCGACGTTGCCCGTGCGCTCCCCATTGCCGAAGAGTGTGCCTTCCACACGGTCCGCGCCTGCCATGATCGCCAATTCCGCCGCCGCGACGCCGGTCCCTCGGTCGTTATGGGGGTGAAGCGATAAGACGACGCTGTCCCGGTTCTTGATGTTGCGGTGAAACCATTCGATCTGGTCGGCATAGACGTTGGGTGTCGCCGCCTCGACCGTCGCGGGCAAGTTAAAGATCACCGGGCGATCAGGTGTCGGCTGCCAGACGTCCATGACTGCCTCGCAGACTTCCTTGGCGTAATCCAATTCGGTCTGGGTGAAGGATTCGGGGCTGTATTCAAAGAGGACTTCCGTCTCAGGCACTGTTGCCATCAAATCTCTACAGACTTCCGCAGCCTTGACCGCGATATCCTTGATGCCCGCGCGGTCCAGGTTAAAGACAACCCGGCGCTGGGTGGTGGAGGTCGAATTATAAAGATGCACGATTACCCGCTTGGCACCTTTGATCGATTCGAAGGTTCGCTCGATCAAATGCTGGCGTGCCTGGGTGAGGACCTGGATCGTCACGTCTTCGGGAATCAAATCTTCCTCGATCAACGCGCGAACGAAATCAAAATCCATCTGCGAGGCAGAGGGAAAGCCAACCTCAATCTCCTTAAAACCCATCTCGCAAAGAATCTGGAACATGCGTCGTTTGCGATCGCTGTCCATCGGCTCGATGAGGGCCTGGTTCCCGTCTCTCAAATCGACCGAGCACCAAATCGGTGCCTTTGTAATGACTCTGGTGGGCCATTGCCGGTCGGGCAAATCGATTGGCTGAAAGGCCCTGTACTTTTCAATTGGCATGCCGGAGCGTTCTTGGCGCTCAATTGTGTCACGTGGGGGTAAGGGCTTTGTCATATCCATCGTTCTCTATCTTTCTCTATACCTGCGAATTTGTCAGTGGTGCTGTTAGGCTGGGACCACTACGACCGCCGGCTGTCCCTGATCGATATGATCTTGCTCCGGCGGTCGCTGTTAAGTCGCGGTAAGAGAGCGCATGAATTCCAAGCGCAATAATAAATCATCCCTAGTCTTTGGAATTTTTGGGTTATCGGGGGTATTCGGTTGACGGTCTTGCCCATTTTGGGCCTCTTTCGCTTTAGCGTCGTTTCACTTCTCGAACGGGTCACACCCGGCGCGCGGATTAGGCGGCCGGGGAAGTAAGTCGAAGCGAAAGGCGAAAAATTTCAGCCATCATGCTTGGTAAGCTAAGGTGAATGCTGGGGAAGTCAAGCGTTTGTGTCACATATTAGGTGCCTGCCTCTGCCAGCCAATCGAGCCGCTCAATCAGCGGGGGACCCGTCTCCCAGATGGAAAAGGGAAAAG
>CAXMNO010000116.1:0-8454 GCA_964194655.1 uncultured Acidimicrobiia bacterium | reverse complement strand
GTGATGTGCTTAGGAGTTTTGTGTAAGTTTCCAGCCATTGCGCCGCAAGCTCGTCACCTTTAGCGCCGACGTCATAAATTGGCGATGTTATAAATTGCGCCTCCTCCACTGAAATGACAACAAAGCCGCGCATGGCGCTTGTAAGCGTCTCCCATTTTGCGAAGGCTGGGGCGAGTTCAGCATAAGCGGGGCTATCGATCTCGTGATAGCGTGCACGACCTTTTATTCTGCAGCCAGTTCTGTGAAAGATATCGATAAAATTTACCTCCACCCACGGATTATGCTGAATATTCTTCAACGTTCCTGGGGATCTAATATTGCTAAAGGCGATTGTTTTCGAATCTAGCTGAACGAAAGTCCCTTTGGGGGAAACCGCGGGCCGGCCTTCTGGCGTTATTGTTGCGACAAATCCGATTGAGTTTTGCGCGATAATCGCGGCCATGCGTTCGTCGATCAAACTATTCACTCCCCATCTGAGTTAGCCCGTTGAGCTCGTGCCGATTTGGCGCGCCAAGGAAAGCTTTAGTCAAATCACAATAGTCGAGCAGGTGAAATCCCGAACGACTGACAATCCTCTCACCTTGTTATAGAATTGAGATGACCAGGTCGTCATAGAGGATACTTGGGAGAAAAATCATGCCACGCGGGATCGTGGCTCTTATAGCCCTCGCCGGCTTCTGCATTCCCTTTCTTTTAGAATTGGGGGAGGGTTACGCGGGGCACCAAAATAAACGGACCTCATCGCTTGGAAACAAAGCTCAACTGAACGCGCTTAGAACCCCAGGCTCGATTCGCTATATTGGCAACACCCTGGTTTTGCCGCCTGGGATGAGTACGCGAATTCGCACCATTGGCGGGCGGATCGTAGCGCCGCCGGGAAGCAGAAACTTCATTCGAGGACTCCAGGTAAATCGACCAGCGCTGCGTGGCCGGGTCTCAGGGCCACTTCGGCGTGATTACAGTATTCTCGCTCGCCCGCGCCAGGGGTATTTCGTCCAGAATATAAAAGCCCCAGCCCTTGGGCTTGTGAGAGCACCACAGCCGCAAGTCGTTCACCAGGACTTCAATCAGCCAGATCGTGCGGCAATTGCAAAGGATCTTAGGTCAATTTTTCGCCGTGCCGACCGCAAACTGGACCAAGCGTTGAACAGATAGATCTAGCGCGCGCCTTCGGCATAGAAGTAGGGGTTTTCAAAGCCAGGCTTGCCATAGCTTAAAGGCGTGCCATCCATTTTTTTGACCTCGCCGCCGGCAGCCGATAAAACGGCGTGACCAGCAGCTGTATCCCATTCCATCGTGCGCCCAAAGCGCGGATAGAGGTCGGCGCGCCCGGTTGCAACGAGGCAGAATTTCAGGGAAGAGCCCGCGCTCACCATCTCCGCCACTTTGACGTTTGCTAGGAAGTTGTCGAGCTCTTCGCCCACGCCATGACGCCTGCTGGCCACAACGACCGCACCTTCTTCGGGCACCTCGCGGACACGAATATCCATGGTTGGATTATCGGTGTTAGAGAAGGTGGCGCACTTGGGCTTGCCCGGCTCGCAAATACCAGTCCAGGTCATGGCCATTGCAGGCGCATGGACCACGCCTGCAATCGGACGTCCCTTTTCGATAAGCGCGATGTTGACCGTGAACTCGCCGTTGCGCGAGATGAACTCTTTCGTGCCATCAAGGGGATCCACAAGCCAGAAGGGTTGGTCGCCGACATCTGGTATCCGGCCGGATGCTGCTTGCTCCTCGGCAACTACGGGAATGTCAGGTGTGAGTGTTGCAAGCGCTTCCAAGATGAACTCTTCTGCTGCTTCATCGGCCTCTGTGACCGGGGAGCTGTCGGCTTTTTGCGTAACGGCGATATCTTTACCTTCGGCATAATAGGCAAGGATGACTTTACCCGCGCGCTCTGCGATCAATTTGAGGACGGCAATCAAGTCCTCGCCTTCGCTTGTTGCAGCTTTCTCTTTAGCGCTCATTTTCGGATAGTCCCTTTCATGCGGCCAAGCGCGTCTAGTAAAGCCTTCGCGATTGCAGGGCAAGCCGGGTGTGATGTTGGACAGAACCACATTCTAAAAGCCCCCTGCCCCTCTTGAGAGAGGGGAGGGGGAAGTGGGACAGACAGGGAGTAAGACTACTAACCACTAACCACCCCATGAAACGCACGGGGGTGAGGGAGGCCCTCCTGGCAACGCAACTAAGCAATAAGAGTAGGCAAGTGACAGACTTAAGGAAACTAATCGAATGCTTCTTCCCAAGAGCCCTCGGTGGCGGCCTTGGAATATTCGGTTGCCCGATTTTCAAAGAAATTGGCGTGTTCTACCCCGTTCAACATCTCATCGAGCCAGGGCAGCGGATTTTTGTCGGTACGGTAGATCGGCTGGAGGTTCAACTGCGTCAAACGCCTGTCCGCGATATAGCGGATGTAGGACTTGACCTCATCAGGCTCAAGGCCCTCAACCCCGCCCATTTCAAAGGCAAGATCGATGAAGGCATCTTCATGGGTGACGATGGTCTCGCAAGCCTTGAAGATTTCGCGCTGTAGATCCTCGTCCCAAATCTCAGGATTTTCATCGATAAACGTTTGGAAAAGCCGAATGATCGAGGCGGTGTGCAAGCTTTCATCGCGCACCGACCAGGTCACGATCTGGCCCATGCCCTTCATCTTGTTGAAGCGTGGAAAGTTCAAAAGAATCGCGAAGGAAGCAAAGAGCTGCAGGCCCTCCGTAAAGGCGCCGAAAACCGCCAATGTCAGCGCAATATCACGTTTCGTTTCACAGCCGAATTGCTGCATATAGTCGTACTTATCCTTCATCTCCTTATAGTGAAGGAAGGCGGAATACTCAGCCTCCGGCATTCCGATCGTATCGAGCAAATGGGAATAGGCTGCAATGTGAATCGTTTCCATATTGGAAAAGGCGGCCAGCATCATCAAAACTTCGGTCGGCTGAAAGACATGCGAATAGTGCCGCATATAGCAGTTATTCACCTCAACGTCCGCCTGGGTAAAGAAGCGGAAGATCTGGCTCAGCAGGTTCTTTTCACCAGGCGAGAGGGTCTTTTGCCAATCCTTCACGTTGTCGGCAAGCGGCACTTCCTCTGGCAGCCAGTGAATGCGCTGCTGTTGAAGCCAGGCGTCATAAGCCCAAGGATAACGAAATGGCTTATAGACCTTTTGACCTTCCAGAAGTGACATAGGAGTAGAATTTCCTCTCGTTACAATCGACGTTCAGCAGCGATACTAAGCAAAGCCGGGCGGGCCTATTATCAGACCTCTATTGGCAAGCAAGACATTCCTCATAATCAATCCGCGTTGCCGTTTCGCTGCCGTTGACTTTACCTAAAAGCGGGACCCGCCCATTGGCTGTCACGGACGCGCTGGATTCAGCGCGTTGGATCGATTTGGAGCGACAGTAGTAAAGGCTCTTGATACCCTTCTTCCAGGCTTGAAAGTGCAGTTGGTGAAGATCACGCTTATGCACATTGGCTGGTAGAAAGAGGTTTAGCGACTGCGCTTGGCAGATAGAAGGCGCGCGGTCGGCGGCATGCTCGATCAGCCAGCGCTGGTCGATTTCGAAGGCCGTCTTGAAAACGTCCTTTTCTTCATCACTCAGGAAATCGAGATGCTGAACTGATCCTTCGTTCAGCGTGATGGAGGACCAAACCTCGTCGCTGTTCTGGCCTTTTTCTTCCAGAAGCTTCATCAAAAATTTGTTGCGCACGCCAAAAGACCCGGAAAGCGTTTTGTGCGTAAAGCTATTGGCCGCCATCGGCTCGATGCCAGGTGAGGTGCCACCGCAGATGATAGAAATAGATGCCGTCGGCGCGATTGCCAATTTATTCGAGAACCGCTCTTGTATGCCGAACTCACTGGCATCCGGGCAGGGACCACGTTCAAGTGCCAATTCGCTAGATGCCTTATCGGCCTCTTCCCTTATGTGTTTGAAGATCCGGTTATTCCAAACCTTGGCCATGGCACTTTCCATGGGAATGCCATTGCCTTGCAGGAAGGAATGAAAGCCCATAACGCCAAGCCCCACCGAACGCTCACGCATGGCGGCATACTTCGCGCGCTGCATCGATTCAGGGGCACGGTGGATAAAATCATCCAGAACGTTATCCAGAAAGCGCATGACATCTTTCACGAAATTCGGATCGTCATGCCACTCGAAATAAGTTTCGAGGTTGACCGATGACAGGCAACACACAGCCGTTCGCTCGTGGCCATGTTGATCGATGCCGGTCGGCAGCGTGATTTCCGAGCAAAGGTTCGACATTTTTACTGTCAAACCGGCAAGCTTGTGATGCTCGGGAATGTGCCGGTTCACCGTATCACCATAAATGATATAGGGTTCGCCCGTTTCGACCCTTGATGTGAGGATACGGATCCAGAGATCGCGAGCCTTTACGTTGCGGATTGGTGCAGCGTCGCGCGGCGATGTCAGTGTCCATTCTTCATCAGCCTCAACCGCGCGCATAAAGGCGTCCGAGAGCACCACGCCGTGGTGCAGGTTCAAGGCCTTGCGGTTCGGATCGCCACCAGTTGGGCGGCGCATTTCGACGAATTCCTCGATCTCAGGATGGGAGACCGGCATATAGCAGGCAGCAGATCCCCGGCGCAGAGACCCTTGGGAAATCGCGAGCGTCAAGGAATCCATCACACGGATAAAGGGGATCACGCCTGATGTTTTGCCGTTATGCCCGACCCGCTCCCCAATCGAGCGGAGATTGCCCCAATAACTGCCGATACCCCCACCTCGAGCTGCGAGCCAGACATTCTCGTTCCAAAGGCCTAAAATGCCTTCAAGGCTGTCACTAGCCTCGTTCAAGAAGCAGGAAATCGGCAGCCCACGGCTGGTCCCACCGTTTGAAAGAACCGGCGTTGCCGGCATGAACCAGAGCTTGGAGATGTAGTCATAGAGACGCTGTGCATGCGCGCTATCATCGGCGAAGTGTGCTGCGACACGCGCAAAAAGATCCTGGAAGGATTCCTCCGGCATGAGATAGCGATCCCTTAGGGTCGCTTTCCCGAATTCCGTCAAAAGCGCATCGCGCGACCGATCGATGTGGACCTTTATGCCGCGGTCGTTTTGGAACTCATCGCGAAGCAAATCGCCGCCCAGCATGATCTCTTGAGCCACACTACCGTTTGTTTCAGTCGTATGATTTGGGGACGTGCCGTTAGATAGTCCGTCTGCCAATTGTCCCTTGTGGGTCAGGGCCGAATCAACGACCTTCCCATTTCCGTTGACAATGTTGCCAGCGGCGTTCGATTGGTCACTGTGTTGACGAGCGGGGCTTTCGCCGATCAGGGCATCTTCCAAGAATTTGGAATCCGCGGCCGACTTTTCCACAAGTGGATCGTCGTCGGCTAGGCTGGCCGAAGTCCTTGATTCCTTATGAAGAATGCCCGAATGACCCATTACCTGCTCCGTTCCGTCCACATCTGTGGATAGGATAAAATGTGCACAATATGTAGCGTATTTGCCCCGACTGAGTACTAAATGTAGCGGCAAACCCTGCTTCTTGTCACCCGGAACATTATAGGAACATTAGTTTTATGGCAAGCCGATATCGGTATTGCATTCACGGTTTCGTGTAGAATCAGAACCTTAGCCGGAACTTTTAGATTCAAAAAAATTTTCACTTCTCCGACAATTTTTTTTTGTTTCGCTTCAAGCTCGACTGGTCCTGCTTTGCGACTCCAAATCTGGTTTGGTGGACGGACGTTATTGAACGGACTTTTTTTAGAAGCTAGCGCGCCTTATCGCGCCCCATTGATGGCTATATAAAGCCCCAAGAGCAAAAGGGCGCCGAAGAAGACTTTGCGAAAGACTTTTTCGGAGAGTTTTCGTCGCAGCCTTTGCCCTATGACCATACCAAGCAGGGCGGGGACCACGCCAAGGGCTGAGATTTTACCTATTTCTGGCGCTAGTTGGCCTTGCAGCAGCAGGGAGAGGCCCAAAGCCACGGTTGAGACCGTGAAAACGATCCCCATGGCCTGGATCAGGGCGTCGCGCGATAGCTGAAGTGCTTGAAGGTAGAGGGTGACTGGAAAGACGAAAGACCCCGTTAGGCCTGTCAAAAAGCCGTTTAGCAATCCAACCAGCGGCGATAGCCAGCTTTCCTTGCCGTTCAGCTCTGGCACTTGAAAGCCCATAAGGCTGGAGGTGGCATAGAGCGCTATCAGAACACCCAGAAGGAGGGTGAGAAGGTGACTATCGATTCCTATAGCTACTGCGACACCGCCGAAGACGGCGAGTGAGAGGGGGATGAGGAGATGCCAAAGGCGGCGCAAAAGATCGGTAAAGGCGCCACCGACACCGGCTTGCCAAACATTGGTGATGAAGGATGGCACCAGCAAGAGGACAATGGCCACTTTAAGGTCGAAGCTAGCCGTTAAAAGCGCGAGTGCCACAGTCGGCAGACCCAAACCCACAACGCCCTTTACGAGACCGGCGAGGAGAAAGATCAGACCAATAATCAGCAGGTTATCAGGCGACCACATAGCACCCGGAAAAATGTGGAAGAAAAAGGTTCATCATCGACACCCTATTAGATAAGAAGCCTAGTTGCTTTGGCTTGAATCGCGGCCGTGCCCACCGTGTTTGTGCCCGCTGTGCCCGCCACTCCCATGATCGCCATGAGAATATCCGGGGCCAGTCGCGGCCACTCCTTTTATGGGGACTTCGACCACAATCTCACCGGCCTTTTCGAAGGTAAGGGTAAGCGTGATGCTCTCTCCTTCCTTCAGCTTTTTCTCAAGCCCGAGCAACATGATGTGATCGCCACCAGGTTTTAGCACTTTGTGCTCTCCAGGGCCGACCTCTAAAGCGTTCAGAGGGCGCATCTTCAAGACACCATCTTCCTCGATATGAGTATGGAGAGATGCCTTCTTTGAAGCGGGCGTTGCGAGCGCAACCAGCCGGTCGTGGTCGTTGCTTTTCATATGGATAACTAAGTAGACCGCGCCATTCTTGGCAGGTCCGGCGCTAGCGCGCGCCCAAGCGTGCGCGACGTAAAGTGAACTCTCCTGCGCAAGTGCGGAAATTGGCTTTGATAGCGGTGTTATACCAACCGATAGGAAAGCTGCCGAAAAGAATAAAAGAATGGCAATGAGGGATTGGCGCATGATGTGCTTTCTCTTAATGGCTTTCCTATTCAATGGCGCAAACAACGTGCAGCCTCAAGGTTCTTTGATAGATAAGCGGCAAATTGTCGCAAACTGTTTTTGGCCAAGGTTATTACGTCTGCTTGAACCTGAAGAGCAGATGGCCAAAATCGCGAAAAATACCTCATGTTTTGGATCTGACTTCACAAGGCTGGAGAGATTTGGAAAAAAGAAACCGCCCATTTAGGGCGGCTTGAGTTTCGGGGAAGAAATCAGGACGAGTGTCTGTTTGAAAACCTGCAGGAAGGGCGATTTCTATAAACCAAGACCTTCGCTCGCTTCGCTTTCTTGTCTCTCACGTAAGCTCCCGGCCACCGTTTGGCGCCAACGGACATCCACAAGGACATCAGCAAGCGTCATGGATTGGCCTTGCTCTTCAATGACATGAATATGTGCGGTGTCGTTGGTCGTCGCGCTGGCAACTTTGTCGCTACCCAGCTTGAGGTCCGTTGCCTCAGCATCGTTGGTCAGGACCGCTGCCGTGAAGGACAGCGCGAAAGTCAGCGCCGAAAGGGGCAGGGCGTGCATATTCCGGGTTTTCGAAATCAGCATTTTGCCTCTCCTTGATGTTCCGTTTCAGTCTTGCTCAGGTAGCCTCTTACGGGCGTTTCGATTAAAGCCTCTCCGGGTGCGCGGACGACAGGTTTCCATTGATTGCAATCATCCCGTTACCCCGGAGAGGCGTCTGGTTATGAGAGTATTTTGGTTTCGCTCAACGGCTTCACCTCAAATGATCTCCCATGATCCGTCAGGTTCCTGGCAAGCCGTGCCGTAGCCGCGCTCGGCGTTGCCATCTATAAAAACAGTGTGCTGAAATTCCCGGCAGTAGCGGCCCGAGGTGCTCGCTCCGTCACGCGTTGCCACGACAGAGCCGCTATGTCCGCTTTTCGGGTTGTCCCAGAGGATTTCCTCGCCAAGCGGTGCAGATTGCGCTCGCGATTGTGCCTGTCCAGCGCGCAGGCGGTCGATGTCATCCAGCCCTTGCCCGATCTGATTACCGACAAACGCACCCGCTAGCACACCGACGGCTGTTGCCGCGAGTTGGCCGTCACCGCTGCCGACCTGCGACCCAAGCCAGCCCCCCAATGCCGCACCGCCCAGCGTGCCAACTGTTTCACCTGCACCGTAATCGTAAGTATTCTGCGTACAGCCGGCGGCCGCGAGCGAGAGTGTCAGGAGAACAGAGGCCATGATTGCCCTCCCGGCGTTGGATTTGCTTTTGGTCGTCCGTGTCATTTCGAAGCTCATTTCAAACCCCAGTGCTGTTCTGTATTGATTTATGTATGTATAAT
>CAXMNO010000115.1:0-15281 GCA_964194655.1 uncultured Acidimicrobiia bacterium | reverse complement strand
ACTGTATTATGAGAAACATGCGCTGCAACAATGTTTGAGGTGAGCGCTAAGAGCTCGCTTGGTTTTGCTTGTTCTGTCATAACGGTTTCTTACCTACGTGATAAAGTCAAAAACAAATATAGAAATCATCTGACTAAGATGCAAGTTTTAACTTCATCATTATTTCACCAGAATAACTTCATATACTAAATGATAAGTTTTTATTTATCAGTAATCTAGAGCTTATTCCCTAATTCATGAACTTAAAACCTCGCCAAAACACTTGCTAAATAATGAATATACAATATCAGTAAAAAATTACTGACGACTCAATTGTCGCACCAAAACCAAAGCATCGTCAAAACCTTCTTCGCCTATACTATAGTACTCGCGGCGTCTTCCAACACCTTTGAAGCCGAAAGCGCTGTAAAAAGCTTGGGCTCCTTTATTGCGTGATGCGACTTCCAGAAAAATACGAGCCGCGCCCAAAGCCTGCGCTTGAATGATGAACTCCTCTAGCATCGCGCGCGCTAGGCCACACCGGCGCGCTGAGGCAAGGACGCCAAGGTTTAAAATTTCCGCCTCATCAGCGGCCGTCCTGCACAATAAGAAGCCAAGCGGCTCGCCCTCACTGGAGGCGAGGATACCCTTAAAGCCTGGCATTGAAATTATCTCCGCGACGCTTTTGGGTGTCCAGGCAGGACTATGCGGTACTGCTTCTTCGCCTGCCACGAAGGCCTGGGTTATCATCGCCGAAATCAGAGTGTTGTCAGTGAGAGCAACAGGCCGCAGCGCGATCTTATCACTCATCAATTTTTCGCTTTGCTTAGCGTCACATCTGGGGGGCGGAGGTAGAGAGGTGAGATGTTCGAACTCGCGCCAAGCCCGCGCGATGCTGCGATCCTGGCCACTTCTGCCGCCCTCACCCTGTCATCCCCTTGATAAAGCGCTTTGCCTGAAATCCCATCCAGGAAACACGCGGCCCGTTCCTTACCATCGCCGACGAGCAGCACCGGCTGGTGTTCTTGTAAGCACGCAACTAAGTCTTCGCCCTTTATACAAAGGGGGCCGTACAAAACCTCACCCGACGGTGCTGCGAGCTGAAAATAGAAATCGCTGCGCTTGCTTTCCAAAAGCACTGCCAGATTTTGTTTCTTACACACCCCCGGTGGCACCCTGGCCGCAACGGCATCAAAGGAATTCACCCCGATAACGGGGAGATCAAGGGCCAAACCGAGACCCTTAGCAGCAGCAAGACCGATACGCAGTCCCGTAAAGGCACCCGGACCAATAGTCACTGCCAGGCCATCCAGATCGCCATATTCAAGCCCCGCCTCCGCCAAGAGGCTTTCGATCATCGGCAAGAGCCGTTCGGACTGCCCACGCGGCATGGATTCCATCCGCTCAGCCAGGAGTTTCCCGGACCAAAGAGCAACAGAACAGCCAGATGCAGCCGTGTCCATCGCCAGGACCGTCGCCCCCTCCGGCAGGGGCATGTTCTGTTCGCCGTTATTCAAAATAAAATTCCAGTGAACCTAAGATGGAGGAGCGATCAGAGGATTTGGCAGACTTGATCGAAATCGAAACGCGGTTGGCGCGGGTGCAAGGCCTCTTGATCCCCATATCCGATATTACAAAGAAAGTTCGCTTTCACACCCCCTTCTGGAAAGAAGGAAGCCTCCACCATTTCCGCATTAAACCCCGACATAGGGCCACAATCCAATCCAAGTACGCGCGCAGCGAGGATGACATAGGCCCCTTGTAGGGAGCTATTGCGCCTCGCCGTTTCCTCTATCAGCTTACTTTTACCCTCAAACATCGCCCGCATATCGCCATGGGGGGCAAGAAACGGTAACTTTTCATGAAAAGCCATATCCTCGCCTATAATTGCCGTCACCGGCGCTGTCATGGATTTCTCAACATTGCCTGACGCAAGGGCTGGGCGCAGGCGTTCCTTGGCTTCACGCGACTTCACAAACAAAAGCCGCATGGGCGAGCAGTTCGCACTGGTCGGGCCCAGCTTCGCCAAATCGTAGATTGCTTGCAACAGCACATCGCTGACATCTTTATCTTTCCAGGCCCGGTGGGTTCGCGCGTTGCGGAACAAAAGATCCAAACCAGAGTCTGAAAGAATTTCAGTCACTCCCGCCCTCCCAGTTATCAAGCAATCGACCGCGTCTGCATAAATGTCAGAGAACCTCCCGGACCTCGGCCACCTCCGGGATATAATGGCGTAGCATATTCTCGATGCCGATCTTCAAGGTCGCCGTTGCACTCGGGCAGCCAGCACAAGCACCTTGCATGTGGAGATAGACGATACCCTCATCAAAGCCCCTAAAGACGATATCGCCACCATCACGCGCCACCGCAGGCCGAACCCTGGTATCGAGCAAATCCTTAATCTGCGCAACGACAACGTCGTCATCACTTTCCGCTTGTGCATCACCACTATCCGCAGCTTGCGGCAAAAGAATGGGGCGTCCTGCCACAAGATGCTCCATGATCACACCAAGCAGCGCTGGTTTTAGGAGATACCACTCGCGCTCTTCAATCTTCGCAATCGTTATAAAGTCCGACCCGAAAAAGACCTCCGCGACACCTTGAACACCAAACAGCCGCTTTGCCAATGGCGAGCGTTCGGCCTCGGCCACATCGGCAAAATAGGCCGTTCCTTCTTCCATCACGATACGCCCTGGAAGAAATTTCAATGTCGCCGGATTTGGCGTCTCTTCAATCTGGATGAACACTGGTGAGTTCCTCGATCCTAATCTCTCGCCCTAAGAAAGATTCCTCGGCCATCAGGTAATGGCGTCAATTTCCTCATTGGTCAAGCTATCGGGCACCAAAATGACAGGCACATGAAGCTTGCCAATGTAGCTTCCCGTCAAGGCCTCAGTCAAAGGTCCCGGGCCCCGTTTGCCTGTACTTGCACCCAGCACGAGCACAGAAATCGCCGGCTCTTCGTCCAAAAGATCTAAAAGCTCTTCGCGGCGCTTGCCTTCGCGCAAGTGAAGGATGGGCAGCTTTCCCGTCTCATCATTCACCATCGCGGCCAAGCGCTGCAACAACTCTTCGCCTTCGCTTCGCGCTTCCTCGCGCATTATATCGCCAACCGCCATCCAGTGTTCGAAACCCGCAGGCTCGATCACCAAAAGCAAAGCCACACGCCCGCCTGTATGCCGCGCGCGACGGCATGCATAGCGCATTGCATGGTGCATTTCCTCTGTCTCATCGACTACGACCAAAAAGATCCGGTCAGGTTCTTTGTCTATGCCATCCGTATGGACTTCACTCATACGCCTTGCATCTCCGGTAATTGGTCCGATTTGCTCGATACTCTATAGCACTCCAGCGATCATACTGCAGCCGCAGGTCCCAAAACTAGCTTCACCCTAGACCCTAAAGCACGCTAGGCCTTTCTAAAGATAGCATTTCCGAGCCATCCTGCCACCAGGGCGATGATAATCGCAGCAACGCCATAAAGGGCCGAGCTTTGATAGGCAAAATCGAAAACTTCGGCCTGGATTCCGATTTTCGATACGATCAGCGGGGTAATCTGGGCGCTTTTAACGCGGCCATTTTGGAACAAGAAAACATGAACTTGGTAGCTGCCGGTCGGAACATTAGCCGGCAAATGGAACTCCGCCCGAAACAGCCGGTTGCCAAGAAATCTCACCCGGCCAGGCTCACTCTGGTACGTTCCAAGACTTTGATGCGTACGTATCAAAGCTGCGCGCCATTCATTTGCGACGTTCTCTGAGGCCTTGGACCGCGGGAGTTCGAGCTTTAGATGTTCGATCCCGATTTCGTGACGCTCCAATTCAGAGCGACCAGCAACTTCATTCAATGGCCTGGAGGTTGCCAGAGAGTAAAAAGAAGGCGCACGTTCGAAACTCATGGAGGCAGTATTCGCCCAAATGCCCAGGACCCGGCTTTTGCGATGCATTGTCACCGGATTGGTAGGTCCACGAATGGCAACGACAACATCGCCTTCCGCCTCGGTCGCGCCGAACAAAAGTACGTCCGTTCCGGCAAAACCCGTCGTGATCGCCACAAGGTGATCACTTAAGTCCGCGACCAGCGGCGTTCCTTGCGCAACGGCCTTTGAATGCCCTGCAGTCAGCAAGCTTAAAGCAATAATTGCTATGAAAGCTGCGCGCCGCATCAATGCCCCCCCAGCCCAATGCTGTAGATATCACTTGGGGTGATTAAGAGGTCATAGAGAAGCTTGCCGCAAACCAGAAGGACCATGGCCGCAAGCAAACCGCGCAACTGCTCGCCTGGAAGGCGCGCACCAGCCTTGGCGCCGATTTGGGCGCCGATAACAGCGCCTGTCAGCAACAAAATCGCCAAAACCACATCGACTGTCTGGTTCGCGTAGGCTTGCAGAAAGGTTACGTTGGCCGTGACGAAGATGATTTGGAAAAGCGACGTGCCTATAACAACGCTTGTTGGCATGCCAAGAAGATAAATCATGGCTGGAACCATGATAAAGCCACCGCCAACACCCATAATGGCTGCTAGAATACCGACAAAGAAGCCTATCAATAGCGGCAGCAACGCCGATATATAGAGCTTTGAGCGTTGAAAGCGCATCTTAAAGGGCAGGCCGTGGATCCAAGTATGCTTGTGCAGCTTCGTTCGGCCACCCGCGCTTGCAGGTGAACGACTGCGACGCATCGCACGTATGCTTTCTATCATCATCAGCGCACCGATGATGCCCAGGAAAAAGACGTACGACATCGTGATAACGAGATCGATTTGCCCTAATTTGCGCAGGATTGAGAAAAGGAAGACGCCAAAAGTCGATCCCAAAAAGCCGCCGACCGATAGGATAAGGCCCATTTTGAAATCGACGTTTCCGCGTCGCCAATGTGCCAGGACACCGGAAACCGAAGATGCGACGATCTGATTTGCCTCTGTTCCAACGGCAACGGCGGGCGGAACACCGATAAAGATCAAAAGCGGTGTCATCAAGAACCCGCCGCCGACACCGAACAGACCAGACAAAAAACCAACGCCGCCGCCGAGCGCTAGAATGAGGAGTGCATCTACCGACATTTCGGCGATCGGCAGGTATATTTGCATTTCGCTTTAAGGCTCACGAATGACGGGCGCAAGGTTAGCCCGCACGGCTAAATTCCAGGGAAACTATGGTCCAAATTGCCTTTGCCCGCGAAAGCCGGCTAAGCACCTTTGATATTACGCGCAATCAAGAACAAGGCCAATGCCTTCACCCAAAGAAAATATCAATCTGGTGCCATGGGACCTTCGCAGGCCAAACCCGTCAGGGCCTGAGGAATCCAACCGTCTTTTTCACTTCCTCAAGAATAGGTTCGGCGAGAGCATTTGCGCGCTCAGCCCCGTCCCTTAAGACACTATCCACCGCAGCGTGATCGTCCATAAGGAGAGAGACTTCATCGCCAATGGGACCAAGCTCGCTCACCGCCAAATCGACCATGGCCTTTTTGAAGTCACCGAAACCCTTACCTTCGAAATTTCCAAGAACTTCGGTAAGGCTTTGGTTGGCGAGTGCGGCATAGATGTTCAATAGATTGAAAGCCTCCGGACGGCCCTTGCGTACCTCCTCATTGAGCTCACCGGCTTCGTCCAAAACACCAGGTCCTGGCAAAAGTTCAGTATCTGTCGTTGCCTTCCTGATCTTCTTTTGAATCTCATCCGCGCTATCTGTCATTTTGATACGGCTCATATCCGAAGGATCGGACTTGCTCATCTTCTTCGCGCCGTCGCGCAGCGACATAACCCTGGTGGCCGTGCCCATAATCAGAGGCTCTGGTACTGGGAAAAGCTCAATACCGAAGTCATGATTGAACTTTACTGCGATGTCGCGCATCAGCTCCAAGTGCTGCTTTTGGTCCTCGCCAACCGGAACATGGGTCGCCTTATAAAGCAGCACGTCGGCTGCCATTAGGTTCGGATAGGCATAGAGCCCGACGCTCGCCCGCTCCTTGTGCTTTCCGGCTTTCTCCTTGAATTGGGTCATGCGGCTGAGCCAACCCATGCGCGCCACGCAGTTAAAGATCCAGGCGAGCTCAGCGTGCGCAGGCACTTGGCTTTGATTAAAGATGATGCAGGACTTTGGATCCACACCGGATGCTAAGTAGGCGGCTGTCACCTCGCGCGTATTGGCGGCCAAGATTACTGGGTCTTGCCATACGGTGATCGCATGCAAATCAACCACGCAATAGATGCACTCGTAATCATTTTGCAGGGCGACGAAATTGCGAATCGCGCCCAAATAGTTACCCAGATGGAGATTTCCGGTCGGCTGAACACCGGAGAAAATGCGCTTCATGAGCCTCACCCGATCATTTTGATTGCTTGCTTAAAACAAAATTGCCCGATCACTTTGAAAGCGCCGGGTTATCGCCGCTCCGAAAGCGGGGGTCAAGGGGTCTTGCCTTCGCCCCCCGGCTTTGGACGTCTCAGAAGTACTTTAAACTCAGAAATTCGGGCAGCTCCAAATAGGACTGCGAAGGCCGCAAAACCGCCAAGACCGGCCCCAACCAATATGATCAATCCGGCAATCTTTGTATGAATTGCACCGTCAAACCAAGGTGCGATCCAGCCCCCCAGCGCCCAGATAATCACACCCATTAAAACCGACGCTAAGATGATCCGTGGCAAGCGCCCTTTAAAACGAGCGTCTAACTGGTGATGTTCGCGCCGACACAGGGAAAGGGCCAAAAGCCCCGCGTTCAGCCAGGCCGCCAAGGTCGTGGCAAGCGCGATCCCAACATGTTGCAGAAAGGGAAACAGCAATAACGATAGTGCGATATTCGCCCCAACAGACCAAAGCGCGAAGTGAAGCGGCGTCTTTGTGTCTTCGCGGGCAAAGAAAGCGGGCTGAAGGACCTTGACCAGAACGAAGGCGGGCAACCCGCCTGCAAAGGCCATTAACGCCATTGCAATCGCTTCAGAGCCCTCGCGGGTAAGCGCGCCTCTTTCAAAAAGAGTTATGATGATGGGCTCTGGAATGATGGCGAGCGCAACGGCAGAAGGCACCGTTAGGAGTAGTGCCATCTCAAGTCCCCGGTTCATGCTGGTTTGTGCTTCTTCCTCCAGTCCGCCGCGCAGCTTTCGCGCCAAATCGGGCAAAAGCACGACACCAAAGGCGATCCCGATCAAACCTAAGGGGAGCTGATAGATCCGGTCGGCATAATAGAGGTAGGAAACAGCCCCTTCCTGCTGAGAGGCGATGATCGTACCGACGACAAGATTAATTTGCAGCGCACCAGCAGAAACGACACCCGGCGCCATCAAAGCCAGCAAGCGGCGTACACCGGGCGTCAAGCGCGGACGGGGAAGGCGGAGCTTCAAGCCCGCTCGCTTAACGGCCACGACAAGCAGGCCAAACTGCGCGATACCGGCTGCTGCCACACTCCACGCCATGACTTGACCCGGATTTCCGGTCAAAGGCAGCACCAGCAAAAGACTAAAGATGAAAAAGATATTCAAAAGGATAGGGGCCGCTGCTGCGGCTGCGAAGCGATAAAGGGAATTCAAAATGCCGCTCAAAAGGGCTGCAAGCGCCATGAAGAGCAAATATGGGAAGGTAATCTGCGCCAGCTCGACGGCGAGTTGAAACTTGTCACTGCCCGCCTCGAATCCAGGCGCTAAAACCAACATGACCCACGGCATGGCAGCCATGGTCACGGCGAGCAGCGGCACCAGTGTAAAAACCAAAATGGAGAGCGATTGTTCTGCAAAAAGCTTTGCAGCACCCTTGCCTTCACGCTCCAACCTTCCAGCAAAAAGCGGAACGAAGGCTGCATTGAACGCACCTTCGGCGAAAATGCGGCGGAACATATTGGGAAGGCGAAAAGCAACAAGGAAGGCATCTGCAACGACGCCTGAGCCAACAGCTTGGGCAATCAGGATATCACGCACCAATCCCAAAATACGGCTGACACCGGTAAAGCCGCCAACCGTGGCAATCGATCGCAAAATAGCCATAGCGAGGAACTTATCGCCCCATTGTCGCGCTATCCACCCTTTGAGCGGACGTGCCGCGCGGTGGTGTCGGCGTGCTACCGGATGCCTGGAGAGCTGCCATCAGCTTTTCTTCTATCGTGGCCTGACGCCGCTTGCTTTCGATCTTATTTCCTTCCTTATCTTGCAAATAGAAAACGTCGACAACACGCTCGCCAAAAGTCGCGATGCGCGCGCGGCGGATCACAAGCCGCATACCGGTAAGGGCGAGCGCAACCTCATAGAGCAAGCCTGGACGATCACGGCCATTGACCTCGACAACCGTGTGATCGCGGCTCGCCTCATTATCGATCAAGACGCGCGGCGGCACCTTGAAAACCCGGTAGCGGCTTGGATAGCTCGGCCCTTCGGCTGCAAGTTCTTGGAGGGGCTTTAACTTCCCAGCCACGGAATCACGTATCGCCCGGCGCAAGCGCACAAGTTTGCGCGGATTGTCGAAGGGACCGCCTGTGGCATCCTCAATA
Organism: uncultured Acidimicrobiia bacterium; assembly: GCA_964194655.1. Lineage (GTDB taxonomy): Bacteria > Pseudomonadota > Alphaproteobacteria > Kiloniellales > Kiloniellaceae > JAJFGK01. The sequence continues at coordinate 6,825 of CAXMNO010000115.1, read as the reverse complement.
AAAAAGCTATCGAGTGCCTTACCGTTCAGCAGAGTGGCGATGTGCGCATCGACAATTGAGGCACCCGCCACGGCAAAAGCACCGGCTAGGCGTGAGAAAAGCCCTGCGCTATCTTCGGTATAGACCGTGACTTCCGTTGCCTGGCGATAGTCGTCAATGCGAATGTCAATGGCGATCTGCTCGCCAGACTTTTCGGCCTCGCGCATAAATGCGCCCTGACGCAATAACGTCTCCATATCCCCAGAAAGCCAGTAGTCTTCCGAGCCACGCCTGAGCAAGGCGGTGATATCCTTCTTCGTCCAGCCCTCGAGACGTTCGGATATCTCCTCCTTGATGAGCCGCAAGCGCCCCTTCGCCGTCTCGCGCGCGATACCGCCCGAAAGTCGTTCCTCCGCAAACCAATAGAGGTCCCTTAGAAGGGCTGCCTTCCAATGCGTCCAGGTATTGGGGCCGACGGCCCTGATATCGGCCACTGTCAGGACCAAAAGCAGCCGCAAGCGTTCGGGTGATTGAACCAACCCGACAAAATCTTGAATGGTTTGCGGGTCCCCTAGATCGCGTTTGAAAGCCGTATCCGACATGGCCAAATGGTGTAGCACCAACCAGGCGACTGTCTCGGTTTCCGCATCGCTTAAACCCAACCGCGGGCAAAGCTTGCGCGCAATTCTGGCCCCAACCTCGGAATGATCGCCAGGCCGGCCTTTAGCGATATCGTGCAACAGAACCGCCAAATAAAGGACCCTTCTGGATACGACCTTGTGGACGACCTCGCTCGCGATAGGCGCCTCTTCTTTCAAGATGCCCTGTTCCACAGCATGTAAGATACCAATCGCAAAGACGGTGTGTTCGTCGACTGTGTAGTGGTGGTACATATTATATTGCATTTGGGCCACGACACGGCCGAAATCGGGCAAAAATTTGCCCATGACCCCTGCTTCGTTCATGCGCCGCAAAGCCGTCTCAGGATCTTTCGGGTTCGTTAGAACCTTCAGGAAGATTTCGTTTGCGTCCTTATCACACCGCAAAGACTTATCGATGAACTTAAGGCTTTGCGTCACCCACCTGAGAGCTTGAGGATGGATATCAAGCTCACTTTCCTGTGCCGCGTGAAAAATCCGCAATAGATCGATCGGCTTTTCCTTAAAGTGGGCGGCATCGCCCACGGTCACGCGGTCGCCCTCGACCAGAAAACCACTAACACGCCTGCGACGCAGGCCCCCAAGGCGAAAGCGGGTGCGCCGCTTGTGCTGGCTTTCCAGGAAGGCACAGAAAATACGCGTAAGCGCGCCAACATCTTTCGCCACCAGGAAATAGTGCTTCATGAAGCGTTCGACATCTTGGCTTCCGGCATGGGCCGTGTAGCCAAGGCGTGGCGCAATCGCCATTTGAAAGTCGAAGGTGAGGCGTTCCTCCGCGCGCCGCGCCTCGTCGTGGAGATAAAATCGTAAGGTCCAAAGGTGGCTCTCCGCTTTGCGGAAGCGTCGGACCTCTTTACGGGTAAAAACACCCTTTTCCACCAGGCTATCGATGCTATCGACGTTGTAGATGAACTTTGCAATCCAAAAGAGGCTCTGGAGATCGCGCAGGCCACCCTTGCCGTCCTTGATATTGGGTTCCAACGAATAGCGGGAATCCCCAAGCTTGCGATGGCGCTTTTCCCGCTCGGTGAGTTTCGCCTCAATATAGCGAACCGCTTCACGCCCGGACCCAAAGCCGCCTTGGATTTCACGCCTAAAGCGGCGCTTTAGATCCAGATAAAGGGCTTGATCACCCCAAAGCCACCGTGCCTCTAGTATCGAGGTACAAATGACATGATCGCCTTTCGCCATTCGGATGCAGTCATCGACCGAGCGCACGGCATGCCCGACCTTAAACTTCAGATCCCAGAGGAAATAGAGAAGCTCCTCGGTCACCTGTTCACTACGAGGTGTCAGCTTATAGGGAAGCAAGAAAAGCAGATCGATATCCGAGTGCGGGGCGAGCTCGCCACGCCCGTAGCCCCCGAGAGCTACGAGGGACAAGACTTCGCCCGTTGAAGGATTGCTGGCCGGATATAGTTTCTTGGTGACGTAATCATAGAGGAGGCGCACGAGCTGGTCGATGCGATAGCTATTGGCTCTGGCTGCTGCCAAGCCATCCAAACCGTCTTCAAGTCTCGCCTTGATCTCCTTTCGACCCGCTTCCAACGCCCCTTTTAGGAGGAGAATGATAGCACCTCGCCGTTCCTGTTCACTCAGGTGTCGATCACAAAGCGCCTCGATTTCCAGCCACAAGACTTTTCGGTTGATGAGTTTACGAGGGTCCTCTGGTGAGATCGGACCGCCGCTAAGCACTGCCTCCACATCCCTCTTTTGCTTGTCGGCCGCGCGTTTTTTTTGACGCGCCTTGCCAAAGCGACTCCGCGACTTTGCGAGGATACCTTGCTGTGACATATCGTGGACGCTCCGGCTACCAAACTCTAATCTTGCGCTTTAGCCAAAGATTTTAGCTCATAAAGCACCTCTAGCGCATCACGTGGCGAAAGTTCGTCTGGAAGAATTTCGCGCAAACGGTCTAACGCTGGATTTTCCGGCATTGCTGCAGGCCGCGCGGACGAAGCAGGTGTTATCGCAAAAAGAGGGAGATCATCTGCCAATCGCGCGAGTGCCCCCGCTTCCTCACCCCGCTCCAAAATCGAAAGCACCTCCTCAGCGCGTTGAACAGCTACAGGCGGTAAACCCGCGAGGCGCGCCACATGAACGCCGTATGAGCGATCCGCCGCCCCGCTTGCCACCTCATGCAGGAAGATAACATCGCCCTGCCAATCCTTCACCCTCATGCTGTGACACGAAAGCCGCTCAAGCTTTGCAGCAAGCGAGGTAAGCTCATGGTAATGCGTGGCAAAGAGCGCGCGGCATTTATTGACCTCATGCAGATGTTCCATCACCGCCCAGGCGATGGAAAGACCGTCAAAGGTCGCCGTGCCGCGACCGATTTCATCCAGAATGACCAGGGCGCGCGAGCCTGATTGGTTCAGGATAACCGCTGTCTCGACCATCTCCACCATAAAGGTCGAGCGGCCGCGCGCTAGGTCGTCTGCGGCCCCCACCCTTGAGAAAAGCCGATCGACGACGCCGATACGTGCGTTCTTCGCCGGTACGAAGGACCCCATTTGGGCCAAGACGACGATAACGGCGTTTTGCCGCAGGAAGGTCGACTTACCAGCCATATTTGGGCCGGTGACAAGCCAGATAGCGCCTGCCTGGTCGCTTCCTTCAAGTTCGCAATCATTCGCAACGAACTGCCCATCCTGGCTTGCCTTTAAGGCCGCCTCCACCACGGGATGCCGACCGCCGCTGATCTGAAAATCCAGTGTCTCCACCATCACTGGACGGCACCAATTACCCTCAAGGGCAAGTTCCGCAAGGCCTGCAAAAAAATCTAGCTCAGCTAGACCCGAAGCCGCTGCTGCGATTGCATCCGCGTGGCTGATAGCCTCGGCAAGCAAGGTATCGAAAATCTGCATTTCGACCGCCAAGACACGCTCCGCAGCGGAGGCTATCTTCTGCTCCAATTCCCGCAGTTCCAACGTCGTGAAACGCACCGCGTTTGCCAAGGTCTGGCGGTGAATGAAGAGACTATCGGATGTCACCTTGTCCGCGTGGACCGGTGTCACCTCGACGAAGTAGCCAAGCACGTTGTTATGCTTGATCTTCAACGATGACACAGCAGTTTGCTTCGCATAGCCCCCTTGAAGCGCGGCAATAAGACGGCGGCTTTCATCCCGAAGGGCTTTCAGCTCATCGAGTTGCGGTGCGTAACCGGGGGCGATGAAGCCGCCATCACGCGCTGCAATAGGCAAATCTGGGCCAATTGCGCGGGTCAAGTGGTCAACCAGCTCATCATGGCTGCCAAGACCATCGCTGATTTCATTCAGTCTGGCAGGAACCGGCGCCAAGCCTTTTGCAGCCAACATCCCACGCAGGTATGTCGATTGCTCAAGCCCGTCGCGGAGCGCTGCAAGATCCCTCGGCCCGCCGCGACCTATGGTGAGGCGAGCCAAGGCCCGCTCTATATCTGGACAACGCTTTAAGGTCCGGCGCAAATCTTCGCGCAGCGCGTCTTCTTCTTTCAGGTAGCCAACGGCCTCCAACCTGCGGTCGATTTCCGCAACCTCCGTCAAGGGTGCAGAAAGGCGGTTCACCAAAAGCCTGGCACCGGGTCCCGTTACGCAACGATCTACGACGGATAGAAGACTACCAGACCTGCCACCGGAAAGCGCCGAGGTCAATTCCAGGTTTCGCCGCGTTGCCGGATCGATTTCCATAACACTGCCGCGCGACATGCGGCGTGGCACGGATAGGCGTGGCAGGCGCCCTTTTTGCGTTAGCTCCACATAATCAATCAAGGTCCCGGCTGCGGCCACCTCCGCACGCGAAAAATCACCGAAAGCATCCAGGACCTTCACGCCGTATACAGCTTCCAAGCGACGCTTAGCGTTTTCGCTATCAAACCGCGCTGACGGCAGGGGGCTGAGGCGCGCTGTCCAATCCGCTAGGGCCTCTCGAACCTCTTCGCGCCCCATTAATCTCTCAGGCAAGAGGATTTCACCTGGGGTAAGACGTGCAAGAGCTGCGGATAAATCCTTTTCGGCGATTTCCTGGGTCCAAAATTCGCCGGTAGAGATATCCAGCCAGGAAAGCGCCATGCGGCCAACAGCATCACAAAAAGCCAGCAGGTAATTGTGGGAGCGGGAATCGAGTAGCTCATCTTCGGTCAGCGTCCCGGCTGTAACCAGCCGAACGACCCGTCTCTCCACAACCGATTTGGCGCCACGTTTTTTTGCCTCCGCCGGATCTTCCACTTGCTCGCAGATTGCAACCTTGAAACCTTTTCGGATGAGGCGGGCGAGATAACCATCGGCGGAATGCGCAGGTACACCGCACATGGGAATGTCCTCGCCCAAGTGCTGGCCGCGTTTCGTAAGCGCGATATCCAGAGCCTCAGCCGCCTTAACCGCATCGTGAAAAAACAGCTCAAAGAAATCCCCCATCCGATAGAAAAGGAGGCAGTCTTGATGCTCTTCCTTGATCCGCAGGTACTGCGCCATCATAGGGGTCACGACGGTGTTGCGCTCTCCGCGCGATTTGGTTTGGTTTTTCGGCTGATGCGTATCTGGCACGTCTAACTCTGTCTCCGAACTGACTGGGAGTGATCCTATCAATTCCCTCAGCTTATCGCGAGCTTGATCGCAAGGCGGGGAAGGTGCGTATTCTCACACTTTGACCCCCGGCAGGCGAGCCACTAAGGTCTGCACAAGCCATACCCCTCACGCGCCCATCACACAATATGCGCCCAGGATTTATGTAAGAGTATCGAGACGAGCGGGAGCCAACGACTTTCGAGACGAAACCATAAAATAGCCCCATAACAAATCAGACAAACAACGAGCGGCATAATAATCCGATGGACAGAACCAAAATCACCGATGAAGAAGCCCTTGAACTGCATTCGAGCGGCCGACCGGGAAAGCTCGAAATTCGGGCGACCAAACCCCTAATGACCCAACGCGATCTTTCGCTAGCCTATTCGCCAGGTGTCGCTGTTCCCTGCCTTAGGATCGCGGAAGACCCGGCCCTTGCCTATGAGTACACAGCCAAGGGAAATACCGTTGCTGTTATTTCAAACGGCACAGCCGTTTTGGGCCTGGGTGATCTGGGGGCCCTTGGCGCCAAGCCGGTGATGGAAGGGAAAGCCGTTCTCTTCAAGCGCTTTGCCGATATCGATGGCATCGATATCGAGGTTGATACCAAAGACGTGGATGCCTTCGTCAACTGTGTGCGCTACCTGGGCAAGACCTGGGGCGGTATTAACCTTGAAGACATCAAGGCCCCCGACTGCTTCATTATTGAAGAGCGCTTGAAGGAACTGTTGGATATCCCAGTCTTCCATGACGACCAACACGGCACCGCGATTATTGCAGCCGCGGGCTTGATCAATGCTCTCCATCTGACAGGCCGCAAACCAGAAGATGCGGTAATGGTCATCAATGGTGCTGGATCCGCTGGGATCGCCTGCGCGGAACTCATGAAAGCGCTTGGCGTTCGCCACGAAAATGTCCTGCTTTGCGATACGCGCGGTGTCATCTATCAAGGGCGTGAAGCGGGCATGAACCAGTGGAAGTCCGCCCACGCCGTGCCGACGGAAAAACGCACCCTGGAAGACGCAATGGAAGGTGCGGACATCGTCTTCGGGCTTTCCGTAAAGGGCGCTTTCACCCCTGAGATGATCGCATCGATGAACGAAAAGCCGATCATCTTTGCCATGGCCAACCCCGATCCGGAGATAACGCCTGAGGAAATTCACAAGGTGCGCGAGGACGCCATCGTCGCGACTGGGCGCTCGGATTACCCTAACCAGGTCAACAATGTCTTGGGCTTCCCTTATATTTTCCGCGGCGCGCTCGATGTCCGGGCCAGCACCATCAATATGGAGATGAAGATCGCAGCGGCCGAGGCTCTGGCCAAGTTGGCGCGCGAAGATGTGCCAGACGAGGTGGCCAAGGCCTACGCTCGCGAAGCACTTCGCTTCGGCGAGGATTACATCATTCCCGCCCCCTTTGATCCGCGTCTTATCATTGAGATCCCCATCGCAGTCGCAAGAGCCGCTATCGATAGTGGCGTTGCGCGAAAGGAGCTCGAAGATTTCGGTGCTTATGGGCAGCAGCTTTCAGCAAGGCTCGCCCCGACGGTGTCGAGCTTGCAGAAGATTTTTGGGAGGGTCCGCATTGAGCCACGCCGCGTCGTATTTGCGGAAGGTGGGGAAGAAAAATCGATCCGCGCCGCC
>CAXMNO010000114.1:0-3715 GCA_964194655.1 uncultured Acidimicrobiia bacterium | reverse complement strand
ATATCGATCAGTTCGACAAGGCGACGCTCAGGTCAATCCTGAAATCGGCGGCGGATATGAAGTCCGGCACGGTCGACGGATCATTTGTGGCTGCCGGCAAAGTCCTGGTGATGATCTTCGAAAAACCATCGACCCGGACGCGCGTTTCTTTTGAGGTGGGGATTAAGCAACTCGGTGGTCAGCCGATCGTACTTGAACCCAGTGGGACACAAATTGGCCGAGGCGAGACCGTGGCCGACACCGCGCGTGTGCTTTCGCGCTACGTCGATGCGATCATGATCCGCACGACCCAGCAAGAAAAACTCCTGGAGATGGCGTCCAGTGCAAGCGTGCCTGTTATCAATGGCTTAACGGATGTCACCCATCCTTGCCAATTGATGGCCGATGTTATGACCTTTGAAGAACATCTGGGCCCGATCAAGGGCAAGGTTGTTGCTTGGCTGGGTGACGGTAACAACATGGCGGCGTCTTGGATTCACGCGGCAACGCGATTTGACTTTGAACTTCGGCTCGCTTGTCCGAACGAGCTCTCCCCACCACCTTCGGTTCTTGAATGGGCGGAGCGTGAGGGCGGAGCTGTAAAAGTGATGACCGACCCGGAGGCAGCAGCAAGTGGGGCCGATTGTATCGTTACCGATACTTGGGTTTCTATGGGGGACGATGACGGTATCAGCCGCCATAATCTTCTCAAATCCTATCAGGTTGACGACCTGATTATGGATCTGGCAGCCGAAGGCGCTATCTTTCAGCATTGCCTCCCAGCTTACCGGGGTCATGAGGTCACCAAGAGTGTGATCGACGGGCCGCAGTCCGTGGTTTGGGATGAGGCGGAAAACCGTCTTCACGTCCAAAAGGGTATTTTATGCTGGTGCCTTGGATAACACTATGAACGCCATACCCGATGCCTTGCCGCCTTCTGCACGCGATGACCAAATTCAGCCGTTCTTGCTGGAATCCTCGGGCATTCGCGGGCGGCTTTTGCGATTAGGCGACCTCGGCAATACGATTGTCCTGCGCCATGACTATCCGTCACCTCTCGCCCGGTTATTGGCGGAAATGCTGGCCTTATCGGGCGCTCTCTCGAGCCTTTTGAAATACGAGGGTGTCTTCACCGCCCAAGCCAAGGGGGACGGCCCGGTTTCGCTTTTGGTGGCGGACGTCACGGCTGAGGGTAATCTTAGAGGTTATGCCTCCTTCGATGAGGACCGTTTGGGTGAGCTGCTGAACCGCGATGAGGCCCCTTCATTTCAGGAGATAATGGGGAAAGGTTACTTCGCTTACACAGTCGATTTGGGCTCCACGCAGGAGCGTTATCAAGGCATCGTCGAGTTGAAGGGGGCGCGCCTTTCCGATTGTCTGCAGCACTATTTCCTGCAGTCGGATCAGGTGCAAAGCGGTATCGTCCTTTCGGCCGATTTAATTGGTAATCAGTGGCGCGCGGGTGCCTTGATCCTGCAACGTATCCCGGAAGAGGGTGGGGTCGAACAGCCGATTTCCAATATCGACGATGAGGATGCCTGGCGGCGAGCCATGACGCTGCAGGTGAGCTGTACGCCTGAGGAACTGCTTGATCCGGCTTTGAGCGCGCATGATCTTCTCTTCCGGCTTTTCCATGAGGAGGGGGTGAGGGTCTTCCAGCCACGCTCCCTTACAGGCAATTGCCGCTGCTCGCGCGAGAGGGTGAGCAATGTCCTGAACTCCATACCATATGAGCACCTAGAAGAGTTGAAGGTGGAAGGGGTCATCTCGGCCACTTGCGAATTCTGTAACGAAATCTATCAGTTCCTTGACGGAGACTTTTAAGACGAATTGGCGCCTTGATCCTGCCGGATTCGCTGGTTAAGGAGGGATTTGAACATCCTCGTTTTCATCTCATTCGCTCACGCTTGGGGGCTTGCTCGAAATGCATTTTTTTAAATTGGCTGCCAAGGCCTTCGTCATCGCAACGGCTTTAGTGCTGGCTTCTTGCACAATTGAGCCACCGCAAAATGATTTCGCAGAAATTACCTTCACGCATCGCCCTATAATCAAACTCGACGTCGCTTCAATTGTGACCGAAACCAGCTACGAAACGAGCCTCTCCGCCCCGCATGTTGAGCACCTGATGCCATTACCGCTCGCTACAGCGGCGCATAGGTGGGCCGATGATCGCCTATCGGCGGCGGGGACGTCGCGAACCCTTCGCTATGTCGTAACGGAGGCCTCGGTGATCGAAGAGCCTTTAGAGGTTCAAGATGGCCTCACCGGCCTTTTCCATATCGATCAGTCGGAACGTTATCGCGCGACCCTTAAAGTTCAGATCCAGATACTGAATGCCGGACGACTGGAAGGCGAGCTGTCGGCTGAGGCCATTCGCAGCATCACGGTTCCTGAAGATTCTTCGCTAAAGGAGCGTGAGCAAGTTTGGTACCGCCTGGAAGAAAAGATTCTTCGTGACCTTGATCTGGAGTTGGAAAGGGCGATCGATGCCTACTTCGCGGCCTTTCGCGTTCTATAGGCTTTGAATATCTCTGGTAGCCCAGTGTGCGAGCTTTTCCATGAAAGCCTCACAGATCTCTACCTGTTCTAAATCGATGAATTCATCGCTCTGGTGGGCCTGATCGATTGAGCCTGGGCCACAGACGATCGTCGATAGTCCGGCATCTTGGAAAATGCCGCCCTCAGTCCCGTAGGAGACCGCTTTCGTATCGTTTCGCCCGGTCAATAGTCGTGCGAGCGCCTCAGCCACACCCGATTCCTCAGGCCGGACCGAGGGCACGCGCGATATGGGATGTGTGGCAATCGTTGCCTCCGGCGCGTTCAATTGGAGCTCGGGGAGGACTTCGCTGTTAACAAAGCTCTCCAATCGCTCCAGAATTTCTGAAGGATCGTCTTCTGGCAGAGGGCGGAACTCCCAGACCAAATTGCAATCCTGGGCGACGATATTGAGCGCCGTGCCACCTTCGATCCGGCCAAGGTTGAAGGTGGTATAGGGCGGCTCGAAATCTGGATTGTGCGGGCCGTTCTTTCGCTTGTCGTCCGCGAGGGTCGTTAGGAAATTCGCGATGCGCACCATGGCTGCAATTGCATTGGCGGCTCTGTGCGGTTGGCTTGAGTGGGCAGCCTTGCCATGGATGACAGTTTCAAAGGCCTGGATGCCCTTATGCGCATTGACGATCTGCATGGAGGTCGGTTCACCGATGATAACAGCAGCTGGGCGCGGCACGTCCTTGACCACGTTCTCGATCATGGAGTGCACACCAGTGCAGCCGACTTCCTCATCATAGGAGATGGCATAGTGGATGGGTCGCTTTAGGCCGCCTGCAATAAACTTCGGTGCCATGGCAAGCGCGATGGCGATAAAGGACTTCATGTCGGCTGTGCCGCGACCGTAGAGGCGCCCGTCACGCTCCGTCACTTCAAAAGGATCGCTTTTCCAGACTTGGCTGGCGACCGGGACGACATCGCTATGGCCTGAAAGGACCACCCCGCCTTCGATATCCGGCCCGATTGTCGCAAAAAGATTAGCTTTCTTGTCACCGTCGCCAGGGTTGGAAGCGCGCCTGCAAACGGCCCCGAGGCTCTCCAAATAGCTTTGGACATAGTCGATAAGCTCAAGGTTCGAATAAGCAGAAGTCGTATCGAACGCAACGAGCCGCTCGATCCACTCACGGCCCGTTTCAGGCCAATTGTGCGTTTGGTCCAGGCTATTTGGCATGGGGGCCTACCGGCTTTC
>CAXMNO010000113.1:0-14770 GCA_964194655.1 uncultured Acidimicrobiia bacterium | reverse complement strand
CTAGATGTCGATACCCGGTGTATTCAAGGACGATGACTTACACTACATGCCCGACGTACACCGTGCGGCATCGCGTCGGGGACGGCGCTTCGCCTATGTCCTGACCTTTGTGACCTTCGCCTTTGTTGTCGTAATGATCTTTTGGGCAAATGGCGCAACGATAGATGAGGTAACCCGTGGCGAGGGGCGTGTCGTCCCTTCAAGCAAGACACAAGTGGTGCAGAACCTTGAAGGCGGCATTCTCTCGGAAATTCTGGTCCGCGAAGGCGATATCGTCCAAGAAGGTGCCGTGCTGGTGCGAATTGATAATTCCCTAGCGGAGGCCAACCTGCGCGACCTTCAAGGGCAGTATATTTCGCTCCAAGCACGGGTCGCCCGGCTGGACGCCCTATTCGATGGGGCAGAAACTGTCGAATATCCGACGGAGGTGGTCAAGAAGGCACCTGACGTCGTCCAGGCGCAAAACATCCTCTTTGGCACCCAGAGACGCCAGAATGCCGCGCAGCTTTCCATCCTGGAATCACAGAGATTCCAGCGCGAACAGGAAATTCAGGAAGCCGTGAGCCAACGCCGTCAGTACCGTAATAGCCTAGCGCTGGCCCGCGAGGAACTGGGCATCACAGAGCCGCTCGTGCGCCAAGGCATCATGCCGCGCCTTGATCTTATTCGTATTGAGCGCCAAGTCTCTGATTTGGAGGGCCAAATTCGGACGATCAATACGACAATACCGCGGTTGCAGACAGCTCTGCAAGAATCTGACAATCGTATCGATGAGTTTAATGCTTCAAACAGAGCGGGTATGTCAGATCAGTTGATTATAACGCGCAATCAGCTCAAATCGATCAAAGAGACGCTTTTTGCAAGCACGGACCGGGTAACCCGCACCGAGGTCCGCTCCCCCGTCTATGGGACGATAAAGCAGCTTAAATTCAACACAGTAGGCGGCGTTGTGGCACCGGGTGCCGACATCGTGGAGATTGTGCCGCTCGAAGACAGCCTTTTGATCGAGGCCGAGGTGAGGCCGGCAGACATTGCGTTCTTAAGGCCAGGGCAAAAGGCTATTATCAAGATTTCCGCTTACGACTTCTCGATTTATGGCGGCTTGGAAGCCACTCTCGAACAGATCAGTGCCGACACGATCAAGTATGACGGCGGCGATGCTTTCTACCGTGTCTATCTGCGCACGGAGCAAAACACCCTAACCCGTCAGGGCAAAATTCTGCCGATCATTCCGGGCATGACTGCGACGGCTGAAATTTTGACAGGATCCAAGACTGTTCTGGATTATCTCTTAAAGCCGGTTTTGAAAGCGCGCGACCGCGCCTTGCGTGAGCGTTAAGCGCATCAACCTACTTTTGATGTGATGCTCTTAAGCCTGCGCCTGATCTAGGCCTTCTCTCTGGGAGAGGGCCTAATCTTAAGAATCGCTTCACCAATTTGGGAAACTAAAACTAAAGCTCCCTTTGCGAGACTGCGCAACAACGGTCCTTGGCCGGTTGCGGAGGTGCTATGGTGGCCACTTTCCAACTTGGCCTTGGTATCTGCCAGGTTGGAGCAATTACGTGAATCGGCGGCGGTTTCTCATCGCAACAGCAACTGTGGCAACGGCACTTGCCGGTGGCGCTGCGCCTTCTTCGATTCTCCCCGATGCTCTTATCACCAAAGATGCCAGCGCCGTTTCCCTGGAAGACGCGATCAAACACGCAAGAAACCGTGGAAAAGCAATCTTCGGCTCGACCGAGGTCGGCCCCATATCTCTACGCACCCTGCCAAGATGGGCGCGCATCCTAAAAAAAATGCGCCTGGAAGGCCCGGCTCTACAAAGCTGTGCCCAGGATCAGACGAAATGCAATCAGAATGCCTTGAAGGCATGGCGCAAAATTATCGAAGACGCAAAGTCGCTCACTCGGGCGAGAAAACTCGACGCCGTTAACCGTTACTTCAATCGCTGGCCTTACAAGTTTGATCAAGAAATATACGGGACGAGTGAGTACTGGGCGAGCCCAATGGAATTTATGCGACGTTCAGGCGATTGCGAAGACTACGCGATCGCAAAATTCTTTGCTTTGCGCCAGCTTGGGTTTCGCAATGACGAAATCCGAATCATCATCCTTTGGGACAACATCCGGGGCGTCGGCCATGCAGTGCTTGCCGTTTATGAAAAGGATGACATTCTCATTCTCGACAGCTTGTCGAGTGCGATTCTCTCGCACTGGAAATATAGGCAATACGTGCCGCAATACTCTATGAACGAGACGATGCGATGGGCCCACGTAAAAACATGACAAACGCCGCCCAGACAAACGCCCCTGGGCAATATCGCTGGCCCGCGACGTTTGAGATCGGATGATTGAGCCCCGCGATGTCTAGTGCCGATGTCAAAGTACCCTCACCTCAGTCTTCCTTGCTCACCACCCCGGTGGGTGAGAAGCCCAAACGTGGTCGCTTGATTCTTTCCGGCATCGCAACCGTCATTTTGGTGAGCGTTTTGATCCTAGCCGTCGCCTGGTTCACCGTGACGGAACGTCACGAAGCCCTTTTGAATGAAACTGAGCAGCGTTTGACACTGGCCGCCGAAGGGCGCGCCGAAGTTCTCTCAACATGGCTTCAGGCAACCGTGGGCCACTCGAGCCGCGTCGCTGAAAGTGATTTTTTCCGCATCTTCGCAACAGAACTGGCAACCGCTGATGGCGATCTTTCCGGCGCGACGCTGAGGTCCGATTTGCCGCTCGAGGAAGGTGAAGACCCAATCGCCGTCCCGCTGCTCGAACAACTGCCGATGCTTGAGCGCATTTTGACAGACTTCACCGTCTCCGCAGGTTTTGAGTCCGGTTATTTCGTCAATTTGAATGGGGAACCGTTCCTAGCGACCGCTGCTTCCATGCCACTGTCCGAATCTGCAAAGGCATTGGCGACCCAAGCTGTAGAGACCCGAAAACGCACCTATGGCCTCCCCTATAGCGCGCCTGCAGGCCTTCTGATGGATTTCGCCGTCCCCATCATCTCCTCACAAGCGGACCCGCAAACAGGCGATGTGGTGGCATCCCTCGTTCTGACAATTCCCGTGGCAGCTGGCTTCGCCAAGGCTTTAGAGCCGCCGCCGCTTGCCCAGCCTGGCGAACGCCAGGTCATTTTGCTGTCCGGTGAGGGCGCCTTTTTCTCAATGGCTCCAGGGGCCTTTGAACTTAGCGGGCCAATCTCGCTTACAAGCAGCCTCCCCGACCTCGCGCGCGGGCTTTCCTTTGCGCAAAGGTCAGGGGTCACAACAGATGAAGATGTTTACTCATTGGCTGTTCCGATTGAGGGACCTAGCTGGTGGATCCACCGCGAACATCCTGTCCGTTTGGTCCTCGCGCCCTTATCGGACTATAAGCTAGCCGCCCTTGGCATTGCCTTTCTACTTTTGAGCGTCATTGCAGGGCTTTTCGTTGCACTCTGGTGGCGCGTCACCAGTTACCACAATAAGGCCTTGGCGCAGCAGTATCAGGACCTTGCCGCACGAATCGACGCGCAAAAGCGTTTCCTGGATAGCATCACCGCAAGTGTAGGCGAGTGGATTGCCCTAAAAGATACAAAAGGCGCATACCGCTTCGTCAATCAGGCTTTCGCCGATGCTCTTGGCATGGACGCCTCAGAGCTTCTGGGACAAACGGACTACAGCCTCTTCCCAGCGGCAACAGCGGAAAGGCTTTTGATCAGTGACCAGAGGGCCCAGTTTTCCTCCAGGGTCATAACGGTGAGCGAAGATCTTTCTCTTCCTGCGGGAAAAAGGACCTTCCAGATTTCTAAAATTGCTTACCCGCCGCAGGAAGACGAACGGGGCGAAGACGCTCCACCGCCGGAACTTCTCATGGTCGCGCGCGATGTCACTGAAATCGTGGCCGCGGAAAAACGCCGGGAAGCCGCAATTCGCCAAATGGTCACAGTCTTAGTGCGCTCAATTGAGTTGCGCGATCCCTATCTTGCTGGCCACTCCCGCAGGGTTGCCGGTTTCGCGACGGCCGTTGCAGAGCACATGGGCTTGCCGGAAATCGATCAGGTAACACTGGAAATCGCTGCTAATCTTTCTCAGATCGGAAAACTGAAAGTGCCGCGCGCGGTGCTGACAAAGCCAGCACGCCTGAGTGAGGACGAAATTTCAGAGATGAATCGCCATCTCGACTACGCGGCCGATGTTCTAAGAGATATTGATTTTGGCCTACCTGTTCTCGAAACATTGATGCAGATGCACGAGCGCCTTGATGGAAGCGGTTATCCAAATGGACTTAAGCAGGATGAGATCTCGCCCAGAGCCCGCATCCTGGCTGTCTGCGATGTCTTTTGCGCGCGAATCGAACCACGCGGTTACCGCAGCGTCATTTCAACTGAAGAAGCACTTTCAATTCTAGCTAGCAACGCCGGGCGCTATGATTCAACGGTTGTGAAAAGCCTGAAATCAGTGGCATATTCAGTAAAAGGAGAAAAACTAACGGCAGAGCTCTGTTTTTAGGGAACGGTTAACAAATTCTTAAGAAATGGTATGCAAATTTTTTAAGGAACGGTATGTAACTCGGGGATAGTGTGTAAGCCCATGCGTGTGTGCTATTGGTGCGTCGCGGCGATGCTGGTTAAATCTTTCATCGCCGTCATTCTAATCTACCATTTTGGCTTGCCAGCCACAGCCGAAGCCCAAGTGGTAGAGCGTTTCCAGGTCAATGCGATGGAGTACCCCTGGAGCGCGATTGGCAGAGTAAATACCCGCGGCGGGGCTTATTGCTCCGGGTTTCTTGTAAGCGAACGCCACGTTTTAACGGCTGCGCACTGCCTTTACGACTATCGAGCGAAGCGCTGGCGCTCTGCTTCAGAGTTGCATTTTGTGGCGGGCTACCAGCTTGAACAATCTCTTATTCACTCCCCCGTCTTATCCTTTCGCCGTAGAGCAGAAATAAATCCCCCGGCAAAGCCAGACTTTAAAGGCCAGGGGCAAGACTGGGCCGTCTTGACGCTTCGAAAGCCAATCGGTCGTCAGGCGGGATGGCTTGGATTGGCTAAAGAAAGCCCAAAACTTATAAAGCGTTACGGAAAGCGTAAGGGGCACTTGATTCAAGCGGGCTATAGCGGTGCTCAACAACATGCGATTACCATCAATCCAAACTGCAAAACGGTGAGTGCCACAGGTGATAAGCGCTTCATCATGTACAACTGCCCTGTGATGCAGGGCGATTCCGGATCTCCTCTGCTTTTGAACGACAAGGGAAAAATGTTCGCTGTTGCAATTCACCTAACGAGCTTCACCGCCAACGGGAAAGTTCTGGATCTATCGGGGGTGCTTCCAATTACGGCAATTGAAGGTAGCGGGCTTACCCTCTCTGGCCTCGGACTTAAGTGGGGCGAGGGCAAAGCCCCCGCAAACGGAAGCCTAGCAGCGGCCAAACCAATAGAAACCAACGAACGGCTACTTCGGCACCTGGGTTATCTTAAGCGTGGGCCAGCGCCAGTTGCAGCACCTGACCGCCATGCAGCCGTTGAAGCTTTTATGACGCAGCAAAAAGAAAGCGGTGCTGCCGCAAACGAAATGGGGCTTTTATGCCTGCTCTTGGCCGCAATGCCTTAGGTTGGATAAGCACCGGCTTCCAAGGGAAGCCCCTTTTGACAACCTCCCCTCAAGGGAGAGGTTGGTCAGCCCTTTACCCGAAGCCAATTAGCTAAGCGCATAAAAGAAATCCCCCGCGCCTATCTAGGCGGCGGGGGATTTCCCAATAAAGAACGTTACTTTGTTGCGCTCTAGAGCAGATCTATCTCCGCGACGCGGTTAGCTGGCTCGCGCACCCCATCGCCTGTGTCCACCAGTGGCTGCGTCTGGCCAACGGCTTCAGAAATAATCCGGTTCCGATCAAGGCCACCTTCAATTAGGGCGCCAACAACCGAGTTAGCGCGGCGTTCCGAAAGCGCCTGGTTGTAGTCTCCCGTGCCCGAGGTATCGGTGTGTGCAATAATCCGGACAGTCAGATCAGAGAGATCGGCTGATGCGGCCAAGACTTCCTCGATCGCCCGCAGGCTCTCGGAGCGCAAACCGGACTTATCGAAATCAAAGAAAACGAGGAAGGCCTGAGCGTGCTCGACGTCTGCTTCGACCGCTGTTGCCTGCTGATAAGGCGTGAATTCCGTCAATGTATAGGTTGCCGCTGCCTCAGCCGCTGCGATGGCCGCGCGGTAAGCTTCCTCGCAAGCCGCCGCATCAACGCTGTCACCTTCCTCCGTCGCCTCAATCCAGCAATCGTAGCTCACTTGCGCCGATGCCGCATCGCCGGGTGCCTCGTATCGCGCACCACGCGCATAGGCCCGGTGGATACGGTCGAATTCGTCACGAAACATTGCCGTTTGCTCATCCGTTAGCTCACGGTCAAACGGATGGTCGGGGGAGACATTTGAGCCACGGATAGCCGTCCGTGCTTTGTGCTTAAAGTGCTCCGCATCGGCGAAGTTCCAGTTATTATCGTCGATCCACTCATCACCCAATTCATCGGAGAGCGCGCGATACCCCTCAGCAAGCGCACTTTCAAAGGCAACGCTGTGCGTGGAGCTTGGATCAATCGTGTGAAGCCTTGTGTCGAATAAGCTTCCAAAAGGATGCTCGAACACCCGTTCTGAGGCATTAAACACAAAAGCCTGTGCCGAGCCTGCAAAACCCAAGAGCAGCACAAGAAGAGTTGCAAGAGCCAATCTAGCCTTCATATTCGGCACCCCTTATCTAGGCCGGTCCCCCCAGCGGATATGCAATAAAAGTAACACATAGGCCATTTACAAAACGTTCAGACCTTTTCGAGGTATAACCGCATTTCTTTACAGTTGCAAGTAACCCTCTGGCATTCCAGTTTTTTTTGCAATTGATAATTAGGACTGAAAGCCGCACTCGCGCCCCTACCAACCGCCGCTTTCAAGCCAGCTTTCAAGATCCGCAAGCCGGTCGTAGCCCCAAAAAGGCTCGCCTTCGACGATGAAAAAGGGAGATCCGAAAACACCCTTGGCCATAGCGGCATCAACCTCTTCACGCAACCGTGCCTTGATCTCAACACTCCCCATCGATTGGGAGAGCTTTTGAGCGTCCAAACCCTCCCTCGCAGCAATCGCCAATACCGATTCGCCGGCGCTAATGTCCTGACCCTTGGCAAAGGCTTCTTCGTAGAGGGCGGCCGCGAGGCGTTTGGCTGCCCTCGGGTCTTCGCCCATGAGTGCATAGTAAGCCCGGCACGCGGGAACTGATGAAAAGGGAAAGTCGGGGGGGAGGTGGAAAGGGGTATTCACACGCCGCGCAGAGCGTAGAATATCGCGACGTGCATAGTCTCCTTTCAAGGGAATCGTCAAAAGAGGCGCCGAACCAGTTTCCTTAAATATCGCGCCAAGGAGGATAGGTCGCCACGTAACGTCCCTTCCATGGCGGGCGGCAAGATCATCTATCACCAGGGAAGCGAGATAGCCGTAGGGGCTTGAAAAGTCGAAATAGAACGCGATTTCTTTAGCCACTTAAGAAGCCCTCCCTTTACCGTAACCGCTCTATTCGCCAGAACCAGCAAGAACACGGTGAGGACGCCTGAGAAGTTCACCACCGCAATTGGGGCAGATATGATTCATGCTCGTTGTACAGCCCGCGCAAAAGCTGCATTCGTAGCTGCAGATATAAGCCTCGCCATCTTGAGGCAGGGCATGTGCGCAAGCCTCACACTGATCCTTCATTTGAAGAGCCATCATCTTGTCTCCTCAAAAAGCTCGCGACCGATCAACATGCGGCGAATCTCTGATGTACCCGCCCCGATTTCATAGAGCTTGGCATCGCGAAGCAATCTTCCAGCAGGCGTCTCATTGATGTAGCCCATGCCACCAAGGGCTTGGATTGCTTCCAACGCCATCCATGTCGCTTTTTCCGCCGCATAGAGGATGGCGCCGGCTGAATCCTTTCTTGTTGTCTCGCCACGATCGCAAGCCGCCGCCACCGCATACACGTATGCTCGGCTGGCATTCATCGTGGTGTACATGTCGGCGACCTTGCCTTGCATGAGTTGGAATTCGCCAATTGCACGGCCAAACTGCTTGCGCTCGTGAATATAGGGCACGACCAGGTCCATCGCCGCTTGCATGATGCCAAGGGGTCCTGCGGAAAGCACCACACGCTCATAATCCAAGCCGCTCATGAGAATAGCCGCGCCCTGGTTTTCTTGACCGAGGAGGTTTTCCTTCGGCACTTCGCAATTCTCAAACAGAAGCTCACCAGTTGGCGAACCACGCATGCCGAGCTTGTCCAGCTTTTGCGCAACAGAGAATCCGGGAAAGCCCTTCTCAACCAAAAATGCAGAGATGCCGCGCGAGCCAGCCTCCGGCTCTGTTTTCGCGTAGACCACCAGCACGTCAGCCTCATCGCAGTTCGTGATCCACATTTTCGTGCCGTTGAGGACATAGCGATCGCCGCGTTTCTCCGCGCGCGTCGTCATGGATATGACATCAGACCCGGCACCGGCTTCGCTCATCGCCAAGGCGCCCACATGCTCCCCCGATATGAGTTTGGGGAGATAGCGTGCCTTTTGGTCGTCCGTGCCATTACGGCGGATCTGGTTTACGCAAAGATTGGAGTGCGCCCCATAGCTGAGCCCGACAGAGGCGGACGCCCGGCTCACCTCCTCCATCGCGACACAATGGGCCAAATAGCCGAGCCCGCTGCCGCCAAGCTCTTCCTCGACCGTGATGCCGTGCAGCCCCAAGGCCCCCATCTTCGGCCAAAGCGCACGCGGGAAACGATCCTCTTTATCGATTGAAGCAGCAAGAGGCGCGATTTCTTCTTGTGAAAAAGAACAAACGCTATCCCTTAGAAGATCGAGGGTGTCTCCAAGGCCAAAATCCAGTCCCGAAAATTGATTTGGAATCATCTCTTTATCCAATCACTGCGTTGATAGCTTTACGACTTCTCAATACGGCTTCTGACTTGCGTCATGGTCTGTAACATCTTAGCGCAGATTTCCTCACGGCCATCGGGATAAAGGGCAAAGACCTCGGCCTCCGTCGAAGAAATCCGCCGCCCCGCCCTCAGCACGCGACCCACAGCGCGAAGCCTGGTTCCGCCCGCAGGCGCCATCAAGTTAATCTTCATCTCAACGGTTAAAACGCCGCTGTCTGCTGGGTAAAGCGTGGAAGCGGCGTAGCCACCTGCGACATCTGCAATCGTCGTCGTAACGCCCGCATGCACATAGCCGTGTTGCTGCGTCAACTCCGGGCGAACGGGAATCTCGACGACGACCCGGCCTGCCTCGACGCTTACCAGGTTAGCCCCGATCAAAGACATGAAGGGTTGGCGTTCAAAACTTGCCCTAATCCGACTTTCAAAGTTCGGGTCGATTGGGCTTAGATCCTGATCACTCATTACGATTCGTTTCCCTTATTCGCGAGTTCTGCCAAGCGCCCATGACAGCGCTCCTCCACCGCACGGAGATCTCCCAAGCTCTCATCGATATCGGCTCTTTTCACCAGTAGTTCCTGGCGTCGCGCATCGATCTTTTCCAAGAGCAAGTGGAGCTGGCCTTCCTCCCCCGGTGCTTGACTAAAGAGGTTTATGATCTCCGCGATTTCCGATAGCTGAAAGCCCAAACGCTTGCCACGCAGAATTAACTTAAGCCGCGTTCGCTCGCGCGGACTGAAGAGGCGCCTTGTGCCCGCGCGAAGAGGCGTTAAGAGCCCTTCATCCTCATAAAAGCGAATGGTCCGCGTCGTGATGCCAAACTCGCGCGCCAATTCACCAATGGAACAGCTTTCCTCGTCAAACCCCATGAGCTAAGTTTTATCCAATCTTGCCCAGTCTTATCCAGTCTTTCGGCCAGCTTTTCTCCCAGCCACGGCTGTAGAATGTATTTGACGTTAACGTTAACGTCAATAACGAATAAAACCTCTACCAAATTTCATAGGCGGTGTGTTGGAGTCCAATTTTTTTTACGTTGGAACATACGGAATACAATAATTTTCTAAATCACCGTCTTATAATAGGCAGCGATTGAGTGATAGCATCAAAATAGCCAAGGGCCGCTGCAATCCGATCGCAGCGGCCCTTCGTTCACTTCAAGACTTAAATCAGTGAAGTCTTATTTATTTCAGGGAATCTTGGAGCGTCCCTAAGGTAAAGACGTAGCTGTCATCCGCCAAAGGCTTATGGCAAGCAAGACATACTGCCTGATTGACCCCTGCCTTTTGAACCTTATCCGTGGTGAAGACGGCGTAGTTCCAATTTCCATTGCGCAGCAGGTCTGGAATCTTGTCACCCCAGCCATCGTCTGTAGCCATGGCGGTATAGAAGGCGAGCGCTTCAGTCTCGTAATGCCCGTCAGCACCTTCTACCGGCTTGCCATTTGCGTCCAGCTTCGCTTTATAGGCTTCGACCAGGATGTAAGCACCGGCTGGCATCGCCTCACCTTTTTTCGCGGCTTCTACAGCAATAGGATTGGCGTAGTAGCGGCGCGTCTGTTTCTTCTTAGGGAAGTCGATCGTTGTGTAGTAGGTGAAGCTGTCCTGATAGCCTTCTGGAAAGCTAAGCGCGCTGTGATTGATGTCTTCGGGCAGATCCGATGTGGCATCACCTGTGCCGCCGGGCAAGCTCGCAAAGAAGGCAGCAACAGAAGTAATTTCCTCGTCGCTTAACTGTTCGGCCACCGCGTTCATGATCGCATGTGAGCGATCACCCCCACGAAAAGCCTTAAGCTGGTTTTCAAGGTATTTCGCGCGCTGACCAGCCAGATTGGGAACGCCGTCGGCGACTGAAATCCCGTTGGCACCATGACACGCGGCACATACATCTTGTGCAAGGCCTGCAGCGCCGGCTGCGGCCGAGGCGCCTGCGATGCCCATCAGCATGGCAAAACCAATGCCGAGTTTCCCAAATTTCACAAACATACGGTTACCTCCAGATCACAATCTAATCCGAAGCCCACGCGCCCCGGGTGCTTTCGTATACCAAATGAAGGGCTGGTATTCGCCATTTCGAAGCCAATCCGTCCACTTCCTGTTGATATTCCGGATCGGAAGGTAAGCGAAATGTTGCGCCACGGCAAAATATTCAGGCCACCAGCCACGCAAACGTGATAACGCCTTACCGCGCCAACCGAGGCTCCTAAAGTAAGAACGCCGCAGCAAGGCCTAAAAAGGCGAAAAAGCCCACAACATCGGTGACCGTGGTTAGGAGAACAGACGAAGCAATGGCCGGATCGATGCCGACTTTCTCAAGCCCAATGGGGATGAGCGTGCCAGACAAGCCAGCCACAATCATATTGATGATCATGGCAGCTGCGATCACCAGTCCAATTCCAGGTGCTTCGAACCAAAGCCAGGCGACCAATCCTGCCAAAATCGCGAACAAGACGCCATTTATTGTGCCAACGATCAACTCCTTGCCGATAAATCGCTTGGCGTTGGCCGCTGTCAGATCCTTCATTGCCAGCGCACGCACAGCAATAGTCAGGGTCTGTGTCCCAGCATTTCCGCCCATTGAGGCAACTATCGGCATGAGCACGGCGAGGGCTACGACCTGTTCGATCGTGCCTTCAAAAATTCCAATCACCATGGAAGCCACGATCGCCGTCAAAAGGTTCACGACCAGCCATGAAAAGCGGGCTTTGCTGGTATTCTTCACGTCGGAATAGATATCGGTCTCACTCACGCCGCCCATTTTCATCAAGTCGTCTTCGGCCTCCTCGTCAATAATGTGAACCACGTCATCAACGGTGATCACACCGACGATGCGACCGGCTTCATCTTGAACGGGCGCTGAAAAAAGGCCGTACTGACGGAAAAGATAGGCGACATCTTCCTGGTTCATATCAACCGGGATCGTCCGCATTTCCTCTTCCATGATTTCGCTGAGTTTTACCGGGCGCTTGGTCCGCAAAACGCGGCTAACGGGAATCCATCCTAAGGGCCGATGTTTGGGATCGACGATATAAAGGTCGTAGAAATCGTCAGGCAAATCCTCTGATGCCCGCATGAAGTCGATTGTCTCACCCACCGACCAGGACGCAGGCACAACAGCCATTTCGCGCTGCATAAGCCGGCCAGCGGATTCCTCGGGAAAGGTCAGGCTTTCCTCGATAAGAATCCGGTAACCCTTCGGGAGGGCGGAAATAATGCGGTGGCGGACGTCCTCATCCAGTTCTTCAAGAACCTCAACAACGTCGTCGCTATCGAGCTCAGACAGGGACTTCGCTAGGCCAATCGGCTCCAGCTCTTGAATAACCTCCGAGAGCACATCCTCATCAAGGTGCGAGAGTGCCTCGGTATCGAACTTATCGCCTAAGATGCCAACCAGAGCTTGACGCTCATCACGCCCGATGCTCTCCAACAAATCAGCTAAATCTGCGGAATGGAGATCCTCGACCAGGCTAAGCAGGAGCGCCTGATCCCTCGTCTCTAGACCATCTTGAACGGCGTAAACAAGATCTAGGGGCAAACCGACGCTATCGCCGGAAACCTCCGGCAACCAAGCATCGCTATCATCCGGATCACGCCAAGGATCAGTCATGAGGGGGCTCTCCTACCTAGAGCACGGTTAATAATTTCCGAATCATTAAATGTGCTCTAAACTATTGTTGTCGCGCGCTTTGCGAGCGCAAAACCGCACACACTTTTGCTGAAAGCGCTCTAGTCTCTGCCTGGCTTAGTCTCTGCCTGGCCCTAGTCTTTATTTAGCCTCGTCTCCGCTTGGGCTTGAGCCTCAACGACGGCGATCGCACTCATATTGAGAATGCCGCGCGAGGTAACGGAAGACGTCAGCACATGGGCCGGCGCTGCTGCTCCGATCAACATCGGCCCCACAGGAAGACCACCGCCCACGGATTTCAGCAAACTGAAGCTGATATTGGCGGCATCGAGTGACGGAAAGATCAAAAGGTTCGCTGGTTGTTTCAGCCGTGTGTCTGGATAGATATCTTGAAGAACGCTTGGATCAATCGCGGCGTCTGCATGCATTTCGCCTTCGACCTCAAGCTCTGGATAGCGTTCGTGCAATAGCCCTACCGCCTCGCGCACCTTAACAGCGGAGGGGTAGTCCGTTGTGCCGAAGTTTGAGTGCGAGACCAGCGAAATCCTGGGCTCGATGCCAAAGCGTGCAACACTGCGCGCGGCCATGACGGTCATCTCCACCAGCTCCTCCGCGCTCGGGTCGGGCGTCACGTGCGTATCGGCCAGGAAATACGTACCCTTGGGGAGAATCATAATGGTGAGGGCCGAAAGATCCTCGACCTCCTTCGCGCGCCCAATCACGGCTTCAATAGTCTTTAAGTGCATGCGGTAGCGGCCAATAACACCGCAAATCATGGCATCCGCATCGCCAAGATGCAGTGCAAGCGCTGCGATCATCGTACTATCGGTCCGAACCGCCGCCCTTGCCGCACGCGGCGACATGCCCTGACGCCCTAAGAGGGCATGGCAGGCCACTGAATAGCTTTTGAAGCTGGGATCATCTTCAGGATTGATGATTTCAACGTCTTCGCATTTGATCCGCAGCCCCAAGCGCACCATTCGCCGTTCAATCACATAGGGACGCCCGACCAGGATCGGGCAAGCAATCTTTTCATCCATCAAGGCTTGGGCTGCGCGAAGGACGCGCGGGTCCTCGCCTTCTGCGAATACGATACGTTTGGGATCTTCCTTAGCCTTGGCAAAGATCGGCTTCATGAT
Organism: uncultured Acidimicrobiia bacterium; assembly: GCA_964194655.1. Taxonomy (GTDB): domain Bacteria; phylum Pseudomonadota; class Alphaproteobacteria; order Kiloniellales; family Kiloniellaceae; genus JAJFGK01. The sequence continues at coordinate 1,087 of CAXMNO010000113.1, read as the reverse complement.
GAGGCCGGAACGGAAGACAAAACGCTCCAACGAGCGCTTGTAAGCATCGATATCTTCAATCGGCAGGTTCGCAACGCCGCTTTTCATCGCAGCCGCCGCCACCGCGGGCGCAATTTCCAAAATCAAGCGCGGATCAAAGGGGCTGGGAATGAGATAATCAGGGCCAAAGCGCAGCGCCTGGCCGCCCATCGCCTTGGCTGCCACCTCGTTGGGCTCCATCAAAGCGAGGCCCGCGATTGCCTCGACACAGGCGATCTTCATCTCCTCATTGATTTCGCGCGCGCCACAGTCCAACGCGCCGCGGAAAATGTAAGGAAAGCAAAGGACATTATTCACCTGATTGGGAAAGTCCGTACGTCCGGTACAGATAAGAGCATCGGGCCGCACCGCGCGCGCCTCATCGGGCATAATCTCCGGCACTGGATTGGCCAGCGCCATGACAAGCGGGTCCTTGGCCATCTTGGCCACCATCTCTGGCTTCAAAACACCGGGTGCAGAGAGGCCTACAAAAATATCAGCCCCTTCGATCACGTCATCCAAAGTGCGTGCATCGGTTTTTTGAGCGAAACGGGACTTCCAAGGGTCCATCTGTTCCGCCCGGCCTTCATAAACGACGCCAAGGATATCCGTAACCCAGATGTTTTCGCGCTTCACACCCAGCGAAATGAGGAGGTTAAGACAAGCCAGCGCCGCCGCACCGGCACCCGACGCGACCACCTTCACATCGCCTGCGTTTTTCTCAACCAGGCGCAAGGCATTGAAGACAGCCGCCCCCACAATAATCGCCGTGCCGTGCTGGTCATCGTGGAAGACGGGGATTTTCATGCGCTCGCGAAGGGCTTCTTCCACGATAAAGCATTCAGGAGCTTTGATATCTTCGAGGTTTATCCCCCCAAACGTCGGCTCCAAGGCCGCCACGATTTCTATCAGCTTTTCGGGGTCCCTCTCATCGAGCTCGATATCGAAAACATCGACGCCCGCGAACTTCTTGAAGAGGACGGCCTTCCCCTCCATCACCGGTTTAGAGGCTAACGGTCCGATCGCGCCCAAACCCAGCACCGCCGTGCCATTGGTGACGACGCCGACA
>CAXMNO010000112.1:0-3598 GCA_964194655.1 uncultured Acidimicrobiia bacterium | reverse complement strand
AGAGCGATGGGACCTGGGAGGTCGTGACGGATAAGGGCACCGTCAAATGCGACTACGTTGTCAATGCAGCAGGTCTCTGGGGGCGTGAAGTCGCAAAGCTCGCAGGCATCGAGTTACCGCTGATGACGATGGAACATCAGTATTTCGTTACCGAAGCCATTCCGGAATTGGAAGCTCTTGGCCGTGAAATTCCCTCTGTCGCGGACCGTGACATGGAATATTACATGCGCCAGGAAGGAAATGGCCTCCTCGTCGGTGCTTACGAGAAGGACGGGCGTTTCTGGGCTGTTGACGGCACGCCGCTTGATTTCGGGCATGAGCTTTTGCCCGATGACCTCGACCGCATTACCGATAATGTCATGCGGGCTTGCAATCGCATGCCTTGCTTGGCTGAAGCCGGTATTAAAAGCGTGATCAATGGGCCGATGATTTGGACGCCCGATGCCTCTGCCTTGGTGGGACCGGTGCCGGAGCTGAAGAACTATTTCTGCTGCAACGGTATCATCCCTGGCTATAGCCAATCAGGCGGACTTGGCATGACGGTTGCCGAGTGGATCATCGAGGGCGAGCCGCAGCTTGATGTCTTTAGCTGGGATGTCGCCCGCTTCGGCCGCTGGGCGGACAAAAAGTTCACGATGGCTAAAGCGCTGGATAACTATTCCTCACGCTTTCGCATTCACTTCCCCAATGAAGAACGCGAGGCAGGGCGCATGGTGCGCACGCGTCCGCTCTATGAGAAGCAAAAGGCATTGGGCGCGGTCTTCGGTGCCTCTTACGGGTGGGAGCATCCGCTTTGGTACGCCACCGACGGCTTGCCCCAAGAAGATCACTTCACTTTCGAACGCGCGCGCTGGTTCGATGTCGTGGGCGAGGAATGTAAGGCGCTTCGCCGCTCCGTCGGTGTGCTCGATATCTCGAACTTTGCCAAGTATGAGATTGCCGGTCCCAATGCAGAAGCTTGGCTGAACAAAATCCTGGCCAATCGCATGCCCAAGGAGGTAGGTCGCGGCAGCCTAACACCGTTGTTGAATGAACGCGGCGGCGTGGTCGGTGACTTCACCGTGACCAGGCTGGGCGAAGAACGGTTTTTCATGATTGGCTCTGGTATCGCCGAGCGTTATCACGAGCGTATCTTCAATCGCTACCTGCCAGCAGACGGTGTCGCGTTCAAAGTGCTCTCCGAGGCCATGGTTGGTTTCAATATCGCTGGCCCCAATGCGCGCGCGCTGCTCTCCCGCCTGTGTGATGCCGATGTTTCAAACGAGGCTTTCCGTTTCATGCGCGCGAAGGAGATGGCTGTCGGAGGGTCTGAGGCCATCGTGATCCGCGTCTCCTTCACCGGCGATCTTGGCTATGAAATCTGGGTGCAGGAAGATCAGCACATCCCGCTTTTTGAGGCGATCATGGAAAAGGGGGCGGAGTTCGATATTCGCCCAGTCGGATCGCGCGCGCTCGGCTGCCTGCGGATCGAAAAGGGCTACGGCTCTTGGGGCCGTGAATATTCACCGGAATGGTGGGCGACGGAATCCGGTCTTGGCCGCCTGGTGAAGCTCGATAAGGAAGAGTTCATAGGGCGCGATGCGGCTGTCCGCCTCTCCAACCAGCCACCACGCGACCAGCTCTGCAGCTTTATCGTCGAGACAACCGATGCGGACCCTGTCGGTGGCGAGCCGATCTTTACCCAAGACGGCAAGCCGGTCGGCCGCATTACCTCGGCTGCTTACGGCTTTAGCGTGGGTGCGACGGTTGCGCTTGGCTATGTCCGTTATGAGGAAGCCAAACCCGACACGGTCTTCACCGTCGAGGTGTTGGGTCGGAATTGCAACGCACGGCTCCTAAGCGAACCGCCGTTTGATCCCAAGGGGGAAAGGTTGCGGGCTTAAAATTGTTATCCACAAAATAGCTCAAAGCCCCTACTTGGAAGCAGTTGTTCTGTAGCAGGTGGGGGCAAAGGCTTAAGCAGAGCTTACGCAGCTTCACGCATCAGGGATGAAATGTGAGAGTTTCGCCGCTCTAAGAAGCTCGCTAGCATTTCGGGGTATTCAGGTGCTACCGCAGCGCGGACCGACGGGCGTTCGCCTCAGTGCCTTGCGATATTTCTTTGTTCGCTCTAGGCCTTTAAGCAGCCCGAAATCGCCAATCTTGTCGAAGGTGTCGAGGTAGCGGAAAACCGGGCCGTAAACGGCGTCGACCAGATGGAACTTCTCACCGTCGAAATAGGGGCCATCGCTTAGATTGCTCTCCAGCCATTCGAATTTTCCGCGTAGCACCTGGCGCTTGGCTTCAAAGGTCTCAGCGTCCTTGGCGTTATAGAAGCCGCCGATGGCATCCAGGATTGAAGATCCGAATTCAATCCAACTACGATGGTGTGCTTTCGCCAAAGCGTCTTCGGGGTGCAGCGCGCCTGGCGTCACCTCCTCCAGATACTCGCAGATAACAGCGGATTCGAACAAAACGGACTCACCCGTTTTCAGGACAGGCACGCGCCCCATGGGCGAAATCTCAAGGAACCAATCCGGCTTGTTGGAAAGGTCGATGGAAACGCGGTCGTGTTCAATATTCTTTTCGGTAAGTGTAATCGCCGCCCGTTGAACATAGGGGCAAAGGTGATGGCTCACCAGCATAAGGTCGTTCGGGGCAGTGCTCATAGCGTTTCTCTATAAACATGCATATGCATTTAACTAATTTAGTGACGATAAACGTAATATCAACATTGATGCGTCTGTATTTAAATAACTTAGTCACGATAAGCGTAATTTCAACATTGATGCGTTTGCATTTAAATAACTTAATCGCAACAAGCGTAATATCAACATTGATGCGTCTGCATGTATATGATAGTCTCCCGCCATGGCTAAAGGACCGAGCACTGCTGTGATTTCTGCATGGGCGCAACTTCTGCGAAGCGGCCACGCTGTGCTCTCGGCGGTAGAAGGCGATTTAAAGGCAGCAGGATTTCCGCCGCTTTCCTGGTACGATGTGCTTCTCGAGCTTTCATTCGAAAGCGAGGAGAGTTTGCGCCAACATGATTTGGAATCAAGGCTCCTTCTTCGCCAATATGCGGTATCGCGAATCTTGGACCGGCTAGTAAAGGCCGGTTATGTGAAGCGCAAAACGCTCTCCAAAGATCGGCGCGGTCGTGCGGTCACGATCACGGCAGCTGGTTGTGGGTTGCTCAGAGATATGTGGCCCAGCTATGCAGCCGCAATAGAACGCCACGTAGGCACGAATCTTTCCGCAGGTGAGGCAGAAGAACTCGCTCGTTTATTGACAAAACTGACCGCACCGCAGTGAATCTCTATCCGGCGGGAAGGCGTTAAGTCGCGAGCCAAGCCCGAAAAGTTGGATCGGACATGGCTCGCAAAGGAAATTGAGCGAACTGCGCTGCTATTCAGCCGCAACAGGCTCGGCGATCGGCTCTATCTTGGCCGCACAGAACTTGAACTCCGGAATTTTGCCGATGGGATCAAGCTGCGGGTTCGTAAGGATATTTGCAGCCGCCTCGGAGAAGCAGAAGGGAATGAAAATCAGCCCCTCCGGAACGTCACGGTCATCGCGGATCTTCAAAGAAACCGCACCGCGTCTTGTTTCCACGCGG
>CAXMNO010000111.1:0-2362 GCA_964194655.1 uncultured Acidimicrobiia bacterium | reverse complement strand
ATTAAGGGCAAGGTTTTACAACAACAAAGAACGGAAATGGCCCATGTCCGATTTCAACTATGCCCCGATCTTCGAGAAGGGCGAGGACAAGACCCAATACCGCAAGCTCGATGCGGATGGGGTCGCGACCATGGAACTGGGTGGACAGCCCTTTTTGAAGGTCGAGGGCGAGGCATTAGAGCAGCTCGCATTCGAGGCTTTTCGCGATTGCCAGCACCTTTTACGTGCCAGTCATTTGCAGCAGCTGCGCGATGTCGTTGACGATCCAGAAGCATCCGACAACGACCGCTACGTCGCACTCATCATGCTTAAAAACGCTGTCATTGCAGCCGCCGGTGTGTTGCCGATGTGCCAGGATACGGGTACGGCCATCGTCACGGGCTGGCGCGGTGGGCGCGTTTTGACGGATGGGGAGGACGAGATCCACTTCTCGCGCGGAATCTATCGGGCTTATCAAGAGCTGAACCTACGTTACTCGCAAGTCTCCGCCCTTGATATGTTTACCGAGAAGAACACAAAGACCAATCTTCCAGCGCAGGTCGATCTCTACGCCGATCGCGGCAGCGCTTATAAAATGCTTTTCATGGCAAAGGGCGGGGGATCGGCCAACAAGACCTTCCTCTACCAAGAAACCAAGGCGCTGCTTAATCCTGAGAGCCTGGCGCGTTTCGTTGATGAAAAGATGCGCACCTTAGGTACAGCCGCTTGCCCGCCTTACCATTTGGCGTTGGTAATTGGCGGCACTTCGGCAGAAATGAATTTGAAGACCCTAAAGCTCGCCACAGCGCGATATTACGACGGTATTCCACAGCAAGGCGGCGAGCTGGGCCAGGCTTTCCGCGATCTGGAGTGGGAGGCAAAAATCCTTCAGATGTCGCGAGAATTGGGCATTGGCGCGCAATTTGGCGGTAAGTATTTCTGCCATGATGTGAGAGTGATACGCCTACCGCGCCACGGTGCCTCTTGCCCTGTTTCCATCGGTGTTTCCTGTTCCGCCGACCGGCAGGTGCTTGCGAAGGCAACGCCAGAAGGGCTTTTCATGGAAGCGTTAGAGCGTGACCCTGCACGTTTCCTACCGGCCACCGATCCCGCCGACCTCAGTAACGAGGCGGTCGCTATCGACATGAACCGCCCGATGTCGGAAATCAGGGCCGAACTTTCACGCTATCCAGTGAAGACTCGCGTCCTCCTCTCAGGTCCTCTTATCGTTGCGCGCGACATCGCGCACGCGAAGCTGAAGGAGGAGATGGATAAAGGGAACGGCTTACCCGAGTATTTCCGCGAATATCCGGTCTATTACGCAGGCCCGGCCAAGACGCCAGACGGCATGGCCTCTGGCTCCTTTGGACCCACCACCTCCTCGCGCATGGACCCCTACGTCCCGGTCTTCCAGCCCGAAGGCGCCTCAATGGTTATGCTTGGGAAGGGCAATCGCTCGCGTGCGGTCAAGGAAAGCTGCAAGGCAAATGGCGGATTCTATCTTGGCTCGATTGGTGGGGCTGCCGCTGACCTTGCGCTTAACTCCATCAAGAAGATCGAGGTTATCGATTACCCCGAACTCGGCATGGAGGCCGTCTGGAAAATCGACGTGGAAAACTTCCCAGCTTTCATCATCATGGATGACAAGGGGAACGATTTCTTCAGCGGCATTTAAACGAACCGCTAGAGCGCTTTTAAAGATCCCTCGATCATGAAAAGTGCTCTAAGCTCTTATGATTACGCACTTTCCGGGCGCAAAACCGCACACACTTTTGCTGAAAGTGCTCTAGATTCGAAACCGAGGTACCAAAATGCAAAAGGACCCACCAAGCAAGTGGGCCCTCTTAATTCTTTCGCCAGCACCTGCAGCTTAAGCAGCGGCCTCCTGGCTCTCTTTCGCCTTCTTGACGCGGCGCTTCAACGCACGCGCCTTTTGGCCAAGCTTCTCGGAAGAAGTGGAGAGGAGGTAAGCGTCCAAGCCACCGCGCTTTTCAATCGTGCGGATCGCAGCCACGCTCACGCGCACTTGAATTTGCTGGCCCAAAGCGTCGCTCAAGAAGCTGACTTCCTGGATGTTGGGCAGATAGCGACGGCGCGTCTTGTTGTGCGCGTGGCTTACATTGTTTCCGGTCTGGACGCCCTTGCCGGTGAATTCGCAGCGTCGTGCCATGGTTCGAAATCCCGATTCATTCGCGCCCATCGGGCGCCCAAAAAACATTGCCGGGTGGTCTACACCCGGTGCGGTGTGGGTTCTAAGACCTCCGGGCCCAATCGTCAAGCCGAAAGCGCCGCTTTAAGTCATAACTTACGTCTCTTTTCCCAAAAAGGTCTCCAAAAGAATGCGCGCTGCAGCAGAAGGCGCCATTTTTCCGTCGATGACAGC
>CAXMNO010000110.1:0-7246 GCA_964194655.1 uncultured Acidimicrobiia bacterium | reverse complement strand
ACCAGCTCCTCCAAAGGACGATCGCCGATGACAAGGCCAGCTGCGTGGGTTGAGGCGTGGCGGTATAGCCCTTCTATGCCCTGTGCTATTTCCATGAGGCGCGAGACCGTTGGATCCTCGTGGATCATATTTTGAAGCTGTGGTTCCCCCTCGATCGCTTGCTTCAAGGTGACGGGGCTGGCCGGATTACTGGGGACCAATTTACAAATTCGGTCGACCTGCGGATAGGGCATTTCCAAGACGCGCCCGACATCGCGCAAGGCGGCCCGAGCTTGCAGCTTACCGAAAGTGATGATCTGGGCGACGTGATCGCGCCCGTATTTCTGTTGAACGTAGGTGATAACCTCGTCACGCCGGTCCTGACAGAAATCGATATCGAAATCCGGCATCGAGACACGCTCGGGATTGAGAAAGCGCTCAAAAAGCAAGCCCCACCTTAAGGGATCGAGGTCTGTAATGGTGAGCGCCCAAGCAACCACCGACCCAGCACCCGAACCACGCCCCGGCCCAACAGGAATCCCCTGCTGTTTGGCCCATTTGATAAAGTCAGCGACGATCAAGAAATAGCCTGGGAAGCCCATTTGTTCGATCATGTCAAGCTCATAATCCAGGCGTTCGCGATAAGGTTTTGCGGCGGCCTCGCGTGTCTCTTTATCCATTTCCGCGTCGAACAGGAAGGCAATAAGGCGCTCTTCAAGCCCCCCAGCTGCCTGGTCGCGCAGTTCCTCTCCTTCACTGCGGCCATCCCCCGTCTCGAAGGGGGGCAAGATCGGTGCAACACGATCTGGAAAGTAGGAGCATCTTTTCGCGACGACGAGCGTGTTATCCAATGCCTCAGGTAAGTCCGCAAAAAGCGCGAGCATTTCCGCCGCACTCTTTAAGCGGTGCTCGACGGTAAGTCTGCGTCGGTCGCTGTTGGAGACGGTTGTACCGTCTGCGATGCACAAAAGCGCGTCGTGCGCTTCGAAGTCAGCGATTGTCGGAAAGTAAGCTTCATTGGTTGCCACGAGCGGCAGATTTTCTGCATAGGCAAGATCGATCATCCGATCTTCGATCGCTTCTTCATCTTCGAGCCCATGGCGTTGCAGTTCGATATAGAAGCGCCCTGGGAAAAGCGCCTTCAGGCGTGCAAGAAGCCCTAAGGCCTTTTCTTTTTGCCCTGCAAGCAGCAAGCGCTCGACCGGGCCACGGATTGAACCGCTGAACGCTATGAGGCCATCGGTTGAACCCTCTAGCTGATTTAAGGTTATGCGTGCCCGTTCCTCCGGCTCACCTTCGAGATAGGAGCGGGAAATCAACTTTAGAAGATTTAGGTAGCCCACTTCATCTTGAACCAAGAGTGGTAGATAATCCGGCTCTAAAACCCGGCTAGAGCCATTCATTCCAGTCGTATTGGATTCGTCACAGTCACCGAGGGCAATTTGCACCCCAATAATGGGCTGTAAGCCGGCGTCTTTGGCGGAAAGTGCAAACTCCAACGCGCCAAAAAGGTTACCGCTATCAGTGATTGCCGCCGCTGGCATCCGCTCTTCTTGGCAACGTTTGATCAGTTCCTTAACGCGGATTGCGCCTTCGGAAAGGGAGTAGGCGGAATGAAGGCGGAGATGAATGAAGTTTGATTGTGACATTGGGTTTGGTTGGGACATTTGATTCGGACTTGGGCCTTCCTGGAATAGCCGCCGTTCATGACGGTATCGCTTATAGAATTCCACGGACGCGCGAAACTGTCAGCAGGCCAGGCGAATTTTATTTTCCGATCTTGGGGATAACTTAAAAAGAAGTACGCTTTAGTCGCTGTTAGTCGATTTTCTCGACCGCTAAGCGCCAAACTTTCTTCTGGCCTGCAGATTCATCTTCAACTTCGCTTGTGGGTAGGCCTTCCAAAACCTCACCACCTTCAAGGCGAAGGATCCGGTCCATTCTTGCAGCGAGCACCATGTTGTGGGTCGCAATCAAGGTCGCCAGGCCTGTGTCATGGACCAACTTCGCTAAAAGATCGAAGACCCGGGCCCCCGTTTCTGGGTCGAGGTTGCCGGTTGGCTCGTCGGCCAGCAGGAGTGATGGAGAATTAGCCAACCCGCGGGCAATGGCGACACGCTGCTGCTCTCCCCCCGATAGGCGCGCGGGCCGATGCTTGGCACGTGCTGAAAGCCCGATGGTGTCTAAAAGCTCGGCTGCCCGGATTTTTGCTTCTTTTTCGCTTTTGCCCGCGATCATTTGTGGCAGGACGATATTTTCAAGTGCCGAGAATTCTGGGAGCAAATGATGGTACTGATACACAAAGCCAATCGAATGGCGGCGCAGAAGTGTGCGCTGCCTATCGCTCAATTTTGCGCTTGGCATTCCGTTGAGGACAATTTCGCCCGCATCTTGACGCTCGAGTAAGCCAACGCAATGCAACAGAGTCGATTTTCCAGCCCCCGATGGCCCGACAAGCGCCACCATCTCGCCTGGACGGACAGAGAAACTCGCGCCCTTTAAGACCTCCAAGCTCTTACCAGCTTGCTTGAAGGTCCTGGTCAAGCCCGTAACAGCCAGCCCTCTTCCATCTGCTGCATCGGCCATAGTGTCTGTTATTGGCGCATCCTTCACGGCTTCACTCATAGCGCAGCGCCTCCACCGGGTCGAGTCGCGCGGCGCGCCATGCAGGCCAAATCGGAGCCAAGAACGACCAGAATAATGCCATGCCCACAACCAGGATCACCTCCATCGGGTCAACAATCGATGGCAGGCGAGAGAGGAAGTAGATCGTGGGATCGAAAAGCTCTGTCCCCGTAAGACCCTGAAGCCATTGCCGAATATGCTCTATATTGGCCGCAAAACTGAGACCGAGCGCGACGCCTGCCACCGTCCCGATCACACCAATAGAAGCTCCACTTAAGAAGAACACCTTCATCACCGAGCCCCTACTCGCCCCCATGGTGCGAAGGATCGCGATATCGCGGCCCTTATCCTTCACCAACATTGTTTGGCCTGAGAGGATGTTAAAGGCTGCAACCAAAATGATGAGCGAGAGAATGAGGAACATAACGTTACGCTCAACCTGAATCGCGTTGAAGAAGCTTTTGTTCGACTGCTGCCAGTCGACTGTTCTAAATCGTTGACCAAGGAGCGGAATCAAAGCTCGCTGCGTCTCGTGGACACGGCTCAAGTCATCTACGAAGATTTCAATCGCGTTTGCTTGCCCCTTCAACTTGAAGAACACTTGAGCAGCTTCTAAAGGCATATAGATGAAGCTCGAATCGTACTCATACATCTCAACGTCGAAGAGTGCCGCGATCCGATAACTTTTCGATCGAGGCACAGATCCGAAAGCGAGGTTCTCGGTTTGAGGTGAGACGAGAGTTACAGCATCGCCGATCCTCACCCCCAACGACCGCGCTAAGCGGTGGCCAATGATGATGCTATCTGGGTCGCCGTAGTCGTCGAAGTTTCCCGCTCTTCGATATACGCCTTGAGTTATTATTTCACGCTGTAGCAAATCCTCGCGGCTCATTCCCCGAATGACACCGCCGCGCGCAACGCCTCGCGCCATCACCATGACCTGATTTTGAATTTCAGGAATCACTTCGCGAACGCCCGGAAGGTCCGCGATCCGCGCTGAAATATCCTCATAGTCCTCAAAGCGGCCTTCATTAGCATAAACGGCCACGTGGCCATTCACCCCTAAAATTCGGCCTAAAAGCTCTTCGCGAAATCCGTTCATGACGGACATCACAACGATTAAGGTCGCCACCCCTAGAGCTATTCCAAGAAGCGAGAAGATCGCAATCATTGAAATAAAGCCTTCTTGCCGTCGCGCGCGAAGATAGCGCAAGGCGACTTTCCTTTCGAAGGCATTGAAAATCATGAGTGTGCCCCTCCGGCGGCGATTAAAAGAATCGACTGCCTCGCATTGATGCCGAGGACAGCATAGGCTTTCTTTTATGCGCTGGTTTCGAGCTTGTCCAACGATGGGTTAAGAGGCTCGCTTAAAATCAGCCATCGAGAGCTTCTTGGCATAAGCGCTGAAGCTCTGCCTCTTCGTCGTAGTGAAGGGGTTCGCCGTCGAAATAGACGTGACCCTCGGCGTCCACGGTGACGACCCCTAATGCAAAGGTCGATAGCTCCAGCCTTTCCTCATCGGGCAGGGGCTGGAACTCCAAAACGAAGCTATAGCGATCTGAAAAGCTTGGTTGGAATGTCGGGTTCAGGTCGGCAAGTGCAACGGGGCGGCCGTTGACGTCGGCTCCCGGTTGGTAGTTTACGTCGTTGCTGGGTATGTATCTCGTGAGCTGAAGGCAGTCTTCACGGGTGACACGGACTAAATCTTCCTCTGCCCCATAGGCTGCTCCAGCGCCTAATAGTAGGGACCCAATGAGAAGCGATATAGAAGTCTTAGCCAGCATCTAATCAATCTAAAATAGTTGCTTTAACAAAGACATAATGAGGTTTCCCGGCAGTTAAACCCCTCTTATGGTGATCCAGCCATTTTCGATCGTGAAATAGGCAATAAGCCAAAAGCCGAAAGCGATAATCGACGTAATCAAAACCTTCAGCCACATACGTGGCCTCTCTGGTGCTGAAGTTGCATGTCCGGCCTCGGGTTCGGCTGGTGGATGGGCGCCCCAAGGCAGGACCATAAAGAGCGCCAGCCACCAAATAATGACGTAAACGAGGATACCGCTAAACCAGCTCATGATATTTCCTAGGCGAAAAAACGCGGTTCAAGCTTGTTCAAGCTCGATCAGGGTACCGCAAAAATCCTTTGGATGAAGAAAAAGTACAAGTTTGCCATGCGCTCCGGTCTTAGGACTGCCATCCCCTAAAATTCGTGCACCTTGGCTTTGCAAGTGATCACGCGCCGCCAAGATGTCATCGACTTCATAGCAGACGTGATGCATCCCGCCCGATGGGTTTTTATCCAGGAAGCTCTGAATTGGGGACTCGGACCCCAAAGGATATAGGAGCTCGATTTTCGTGTTGGGAAGCTCGACAAATACGACCGTCACACCGTGATCGGGCTCATCTTGGGGCGCTGACACCTTTGCACCAAGCGTTTCCTCATACATGCGCACGGCTGCACCAAGATCCGGAACTGCAATGGCAACATGGTTTAAGCGGCCGATCATTCTTCCCTCCCCATAAGTGAGGCTTCACCATCCATTTCATCCCTCCAGGCGGACAACATGGACCTCCGTCACAGGCTTTTTGGCGAATAACCTATTCGTCGTACGCCGCAGAGCTTGGCGCGCAATTTCAGCAACTGCGTCGTCGTCTTTGCGTTCACGCCTGCCAAGCCCCTCTATAGATGCTACAACGCTATCCACGATCTCATCGAAAAAATCGTCATCTTCAGGGTTCAACAAGCCTGTCAAACTTATGATCGGATCACCGTCAAGCTGGCCTTTCCCGTTGACGACAACCGTGACGAGCGCAGAGCCATTGTGAGCCATCTTTCTCCGCGCCTTGAAAAGGCTAGCACCAATGGGATGAATTCGGCGCCCGTCATAGGCGAGACGCCCCGTCGGGACCCGTTCTATGACCTGCGGGCCATTTGGAGTAAGGCTTACGAGGTCCCCATTAGCACAAACCAATTGGTGGGGAATCTGACATTTAGCTGCCAATTCAGCATGAGCCGCGAGGTGACGCGCCTCCCCATGAACAGGAATAGCGATTTTCGGGCAAACCCACTGATACATCTGGGTCAACTCGTCACGCGCGGGATGGCCGGAGACATGAATATCACTCGCATTATCGACAATGACCTCGACCCCTAAGCGGACGAGATCATTCTGTAACCGGAAAATCTCAACCTCATTCCCAGGTATCATGCGCGAGGAAAAAATAACCGTATCGCCCTTATCCAAAAATACGTTTGGATGCTGATTTTGGGCAATACGGGCAAGAGCTGCTCTCGGTTCACCTTGGCTTCCTGTGCAAAGCAGCAGCACTTCATCGTGCGGTAGATAGTCAATTTCCTGGTCCGAGACGAAAGGCGGTAGATTTTTTAAATAGCCCGTCTCGCGCGCTGCTTCCACAATTCGGTGCATGGAACGCCCAACCAGGCAGATATTGCGACCGCAGGCCTCCGCAACACGGATAACCGTTTCTAACCGTGCAACATTGCTGGCAAAGCAGGCGACTGCGACCCGGCCCTTCTTTGCTGCCACCAGTTCTTGTAAGCGCGCGCGAACATCACCCTCAGAGCCTGTGGCACCTTCGACCATGGCATTCGTCGAATCGCAGACCATCGCTAGCACATCTTCGTCCGCGAGCGCCTTTAGCCGATCCACATCGTAGTTATCGCCGACAACGGGATTGGAATCGAATTTCCAATCGCCTGTGTGGAGCACCGTACCAACGGGCGTTCGCAGTACCACCGCATTAGGTTCGGGAATGGAGTGCGTTAGCGTGATAAGCTCTAGTTGGAAAGGTCCGACCGAAAATTTGCCCGATAGGGGGATTTCGGTGACGACAGCCACCTCCCCCAAGCCTGCCTCTTTTAGCTTACCGCGCACCAGCGATGCCGTGAAAGGCGTTGCATAAATCGGACAGCGAAGTTCTGGCCAAAGATAGGGAACAGCCCCGATGTGGTCTTCATGGGCATGGGTCAAGACCAGACCTGCGAGCTGCTCGCGCCGTTCCACAATGAAGGTGGGGTCGGCCATGATCACTTCGATGCCAAGCGCACTGCGGCTATCGAATGTCACACCAAGATCGACCATCAACCAGGCCCCATCGTGACCATAGAGGTTGAGGTTCTTGCCGATCTCGCCCGTCCCGCCGAGTGGAAGGAGGAAAAGGTCGGATGGTCCTGGCGTTAAATCTGGTACTTTGCTAGGCGAATTTGATCTTGCCGTCACGATGCCGTCTTCGTCGTATTAAGGCGATAGATGTCTAAAAGCCCCCGTAAGGTCAGTTCCTGATCAATTGCATCAATCATTGGGGAAGCGCGATCGAATAGCGGCGCGAGCCCGCCGGTGGCGATAACTTTCATGGGCCCGCCATACTCCTCTTGAATGCGCGAGACAAGCCCTTCGAGCAATCCGACATAACCCCAGAACACGCCGGATTCCATTGCCGTTTCGGTCGAATCGCCGATGACCTTCTCCGGCATCCGAACCCGAATGCGGGGCAATTTTGCTGCTGCGGCCGACAATGTCTCCAACGAAAGATCGGCCCCCGGCGCCAAGACACCACCGATAAACGCGCCGGCTTCCCCCACAATGTCAAAATTAGTGGCGGTACCGAAATCAACTACGAT
>CAXMNO010000109.1:0-9351 GCA_964194655.1 uncultured Acidimicrobiia bacterium | reverse complement strand
GGCTGGAGGAAAGCGGCGAGGAGATGCTAAGCCCCACGCCACGCCGCTTTGTTGATTTTGAAGAAGCGCTTGAAGCTTTCTTGAAGATCAAAACCAATTTGGCGCCCGTTCGCGCGGAGAAAGCGGGTGACGGATGGTTGGAAGGCGTGCGGGTGCTCGACCTCTGCAACGTGATAGCTGGGCCGCATTCAGTGGCTTATCTGGCGCGTTTTGGGGCAGACGTGATTAAGCTCGATCCCTCAAAACCGCTTTACGACTGCTGGAACACGGTAATTTTCGCCATGTCTCATATGCGCGGCAAACGCTCGATCCTAACCGATGTCACAGCGCCTGGCGGGCGTGAGGTTTTTGAGAAACTGGTGAAGTCGGTCGATGTCATCGTCTGGAATGCACCCGACCGCCAAGTTGTCGCCATGGGACTTGATGAGGAAGGATTACGCAAACTCAATCCCGATGCGATTTTCTGTAAGCTTGATTGCTATAGCGGTCCGCGCGAAGGCCCACGCACGGGCTATCTCGGCTATGACGACCTGGTCCAAGCGGCGACCGGTATCATGCTTCGCTTTGGTGGCGGGATGGAGACGCCGGAGGAACACGCCCACGTCGGCACGATCGATGTCATGTGCGGCTTTGGCTGTTCGCTCGGTATCGCAGCCGCTCTCTATCAGAAGCTAAAGACGGGCCGAATTGGGCGGCCCCGCACCTCGCTCTCAGCCTCAAGTGGGCTCGCCCAGATGCCGTTTTGCTATGACTTCGAGGGGCGGGGACCCTTCGACGAGCCAGCAGGCCGCGACATCAATGGCTATGGGCCGCTCAACCGTTTCTATCCAACAGCCTCGGACAGTTTTATCCTCTTGAGCGCGCGTGAGGAGGATGTCGCCCGGTTTGAGGGCGTTGAGGGGCTTGGCGGCTTTACTGCGGTTTCACGGGATGAAAGAGCCGCCTTCCTCGGATCGGCCTTCATGACGGCGGACGCCGCCGAATGGGCCCGGCGCCTGCAAGGAGCGAATATCGCCGCTGGTATTTGCGATAACATCGAGACTATTCGTGATCGCTCCAGCCGTTTAGCCGATGGAAATGCTGGAACCCAGCAGGGAAGCTATGCCTTTTCAATCTATGAAGATCACCCAAGCGGGCACGTCGTGACCCAGGTCGATCCCTATGCCGTGCGCTCGGTACGCAGCCGGATAAAAAGCCTGGAATCAGCCGAAAAATACGGTGCTTCGACGAGGTCCGTGCTTTTGGAGCTGGGCTACGATGACAAAGATATCGATGCCATGATCGAAAGCGGCGCTATTAGTGAATCTTGGAGCGCGCAATACCTTCCAAGTTAGCCAGGCCCAGCTAGAGCGCTTTCAGCAAAAGTGTGTGCGGTTTTGCGCTCGGAAAGCGCCCGACAACAATGGTTTAGAGCACGTTTAATGATTCGGAAATTATTAAACGTGCTCTAGCTGGGAAAGGCTGGTCTTTACTGGGGTCTCAACCCCAAGGCCGCTCGACCCCGGCGAGCCTCAGGCCGAGCGAGGCGACGAGAAATACGAAGGCCGCGAAGCCTGTTTGCTGGGCAAACCAGAAGTATGTTTCACGCAGCACCTCGCCTATAACGCGCTGGGCGACCACAGCTGGTGGCCTTTCCTCTTTGGGGAGAATGATCCAAACCTCTGTGCGCTTATAGGGGCGTCGGCGCGCGCGCATGGCGCAGGCAGAAAGAATAAGCGTAACACCCAGGCAAAGCACAGCACCGGTGCGTGCGGCCATGACCGGTTCGAAGCTCAAAGAGAAAATGAGAACGAAAATTGCTAGTCCGGCAAAACCACAAGCACGGCCAACTGAGATAAGCGCAGCATTTCGAATGGCTTCCATATAACGGACTCCATCCCCGACATTTCTATTTTGTCTCCTTATTCGATTCTATGCAATTAAGCGCCCGTGACAAAGTGATGTAAAAAGCCTCTGAAATTGCCGCTGCGATGGCTTCAATTATGACTGAGAGATGTGAAGCGCAGTGAGAGGCACGATAGCCCGCCGTCGAGCTTTGCGGCCTCCGTCATGGGGAGGAGGGTGAGGTCGTAACCCGCATTGGATAAGAGGTCTGCCGTCTCCGGAAAACCGCTTGCCAGAAAGACCTGGTCGTTGACACGAAGGGCATTTGCCGCAGCCTCTTCGCCATCGGGTATCAGCAAGACATCATAGCCTTCAAAGCAGCCGCTTTCGGCCAGGCGTTTGGTGGCAAGAACACGTTCGCCACCAAGGGGCGCACTATCGGATTTGAAGTGCAGGACGCTGGTGGGTGTTTGAACTTCGCGGATCTTATATCCCCAGGGTTGGGTGATGTTATCCAGGGCCGCAACACCTTCTCTATCGGTCCGTGCTGAAAGGCCTATCAGGATCTCCCTATCGGTCACCATGATGTCGCCGCCATCTATAAATCCAAGGCCTTGGATTTCGTGAACCTCGCCGTAAGCCTGTTTGAGGGTGGGCGCAATCTCTGCAGATTCACCCCTGCGGCTCGCTGCACCTGGCCTAAGAACGATGGCGCCTTCTGGCAGGCACAGCGCCGGATCTTCGACAAAAACGGAATCTGGGTAGTCCTCTAAGGGCTCCAGCACCGTGACGCTGAGACCGGCATTCGCAAGGGCATCCAGATAGGCGCTGTGTTGAGCTTGGAATAGCTCGACATCAGGCACGCCGACATCCATCGCCCGCAGCCCATTGACGCAGCTAGCCGACGGTCGCCGGCTAAGTGCATGTGTGAAACGATAGGAGAGGCCATCGCGCATCTTTGGGTGCATCCCTATGGTCGGTTGAACTCTATCTGAGTGCTGAGACGTAGTTGATTGGGGCGTGGTCGGTCAAGTCGCGCAACGGTATCTCTTTCGGATTATTGAGCGCACCCACAACCCGGTTTAGAACGTGCCGCATATCGCGAAAGATCTTGCGGCGTTTGAGGTGAAGCATCGCACGCACCGCACCCTGCTTGTCGATGTAATAGGCACGTCCCGAGTGTTGATAGCCCAGAAGTCCGGGTGGCAACAACGGCACCGGATCCCTGTGATTGACATAGCGGTGGTGGCGAACTTCTGCTGGGCGCATGGCATGGACAAAGGCCTGATTACCAACGCGCGGTGCGCCGAAACTATAGAGCAAGGCCTCCGGCAAAAGGGCTGCGGCCAATGTCGCAAGCGCACCACCCAGCGAATGGCCCGCGATAAGAAGCGGCAAAGCGTCCGGCCCCGCGACTTGGGAGCAAAGCGTTGGCCAGGCAATTTCCAAGGCCTCGGCAAAGCCTTCATGCACCGAGCCCAGGCCAAGCCAAGAAACCGGGCGCCCTTTGACATTGGTCTGCCAGGCTTTCAAGTCATCGCTGCCGCGGAAGACCAGAAGACGCAGGTGCTCGGAATGGGCAATATAGGCCTGGGTATTGCCATCGTCATAGGGCTCGCGGGTGAGGCTAAAACCGACCTTCGAAAGACTCTTTGTCAGAAGCTTTCTTTCACTCTCAAAGTTGACATAAGCGAGGTGACAAGCCTCGGCCGCCAAAGCCTCCAGACTTTGCGGGGCGTGATTGAAGAAGCTTCTCGTGCTCCCCGGATCGGTGAGGGACGCTAACGAGGCCGAATAGGCAATACCCGTTTTGGCTAAGCGTTTGCCTGCCTGGAAAGCCCCGCCTGGTGGTTCCGTCATCCGCCAATAACTCATGGTAAAAGAATTGACCTTTTTCTCGGAAAAACTCAAGGCGTTGTGATGGCCGTCACATCTTAACGCCGCCGGACTGGCTAAATTAAAGGTGAGTGATTGGTTAGGAAGTGCATAGATATAGGGACTGGGATCATGAAAATTTTTCTGGCTGTTGTCCTCATCGCCTTTGCCGTCATGAGCACGACCGCTGTTGGGTTAGCAGCTTTTTCCTAACCCGCAAGACTGATTTAGACCAAGGTGGCGACGGTGCTTAACGCCACTTTTGCTTTCTCTAAGTCTTCTTCTTTCACCAAAATATAATCGGTGTCGTAAGTTGAAAGCGCGAATAGGCTGATGCCTTCAGCAGCAAGCGCGCTCGACAACGTGGCCATGATGCCTGTTAGGCTGAATTCAAGCGGACCTAGAACCTTAAACGCCCGCCAGCCCTTTTCGGATTTTATGTCAGCGGTGACGGCTTCTTCTTCGGTGACGAGCGAGAGTTCGTCGCGCGTCCGGGTAAGCGATTGCAGTTCCGCCTTTCCGGGAAACCAACTGGGCACTGGGCCATCTGGTTCAAGACGCGAGATGGCATAACGCCCCGGAAGTGTTGCTATCGAAAGCCCGCTATCCATCCGTCACGCTTCGCCTGCTCCTGGCTCCTCCCCCACGCGGATCAAGGTTTTTCCCCGGTTTTGCCCGGCCAGTAGACGGCAGAGCGTCGCCGGGGCATTTTCAAGATCGTTGGTCACGTCTTCCAAATAGGCAAGACGCCCTTCCCTCAACCACTCGCTCAAGGGGGACACGGCCTCATCACTGCGATGCTCGTGGTCGAAGAAGAGAAAACCCTCCATCCGGGCACGATTGACCAGCAGCGCACGGTGATAGCGTGGCCCCGTGGATGTTGCCGGTGAAATTCCCATAGTGCCACAGATCACGATGCGGGCGTTCTTGTTGATGTGGTTCATCACCGCATCGGTAATGGGGCCGCCCGTGTTATCGAAATAAACGTCTATTCCGTTCGGGCAAGCGTCTGCCAAATCGGCAGAGAGGTTGGGCGCGGTTTTATAGTTGATCGCTGCGTCATAGCCAAAGATTTGCCGGCAATGGCGGACCTTTTCATCGCCGCCTGTAATGGCAACGGTCCGGCAGCCCTTGATCTTCGCAATCTGCCCAACGATCGAGCCAACCGCACCGGCACCGGTGGAGACGACGACCGTCTCCCCATGCTTGGGCTGCCCAATCTCAAGCAAGCCGAAGAATGCCGTAATGCCGTTGATCCCCAAAACATGCAGATAGGCGGAAGGATCGCTTATTTCCAGGTCGACCTTTCGGTCGATATCGCTCCCGTTAGAGATCGCCCATTCCCGCCAGCCCTGGCGCCCGGCAACCAGTTCGCCCGGCGTATAGCTTGGATGGTTTGAGGCAACAACCTCCCCCACCGTAAAGCCGTCCATGACCGCGCCCAGCTTCACAGGTTCGCGGTAATTCGGGACATCCAAGATCCAGCCACGCATCGCCGGATCCAATGAAAGCGTTAGGACCCTGATCAGAAGCTCGCCTTCCCCAGGTTCTGGGATAGGGGCTTCGCGAACCTCAAAAAGCTCCGGCGTCACATCGGGGTTCGGGCGCGCGATAAGCCGCACCTCATGGTTCAAATCATCCGTTACCGCCATAACCTGCTCTCCGCGCCTTGGTATCAAATTCCGCCCATGCAGATGTATTTCATCTCGCAGAATTCATCGATGCCGTATTTGGAACCCTCGCGCCCAATGCCCGATTCCTTAACCCCGCCAAAAGGCGCGACCTCGGTTGAGATAAGGCCGGTGTTGACCCCGACGATCCCGCTTTCCAAAGCCTCCGAGACACGCCAAACCCGGCCCAGATCGCGGGCGTAGAAATAACTGGCTAAGCCAAACTCGGTATCATTCGCCATGGCAATGCCTTCTTCCTCACTTGAAAAGCGGAAGAGGGGGGCAACAGGCCCGAAGGTTTCTTCCTTGGTCACCTTCATTTGCGTGGTGACGCCGGTTAACACGGTGGGTTGAAAGAAGGAGCCACCAAGGGTATGGCGCGAACCACCGGCTGCAACGGCAGCGCCCTTTGCAAGCGCATCTTCAATATGCTCTTCCACCTTCAAAAGTGCTTTCATATCGATCAAGGGCCCCTGGGTCGTGCCCTCGTTCATGCCATTGCCGACGTTGAGCTTGGAGACGGCTTCAGCAAGCTTTTCCGCAAAGGCCTCATAAACGCTGTCTTGCACCAAAATGCGGTTTGCACAGACGCAAGTTTGGCCAGTGTTGCGGAATTTGGAAATCATCGCGCCTTCCACAGCGGCATCTAGATCGGCGTCATCGAAGACGAGGAAGGGGGCATTGCCGCCCAACTCCATCGAGACTTTTTTGACCGTGCCCGCGCACTGTTCCATCAAGGTTTTGCCAACCTCGGTCGAACCTGTGAAGGTCAATTTGCGCACGATTGGGTTGCTCGTCATCTCCCCACCGATGGCAGCGGCAGTGCCGGTCACAATGGAAAAGACGCCCTTGGGAACGCCTGCACGCTCGGCCAATTCGGCCAATGCCAAGGCGGAATAGGGGGTCTGCGTTGCAGGTTTCCCAACGAAGGTGCAACCAGCGGCCAGCGCCGGGCCTGCCTTTCTAGTGATCATGGCAGACGGAAAATTCCAAGGCGTGATGGAGGCAACGACGCCGACCGGCTGTTTTAAGACCACAATGCGCTTATCGCCCTGGGTCGCGGGGATGACGTCGCCGTAAACGCGCTTTGCCTCTTCGGAAAACCACTCGAAGAAGCTCGCGGCATAGCCGACTTCGCCCTTGGCTTCGGCGAGCGGCTTGCCCTGTTCGCTCGTCATCAGGCGCGCGAGGTCGTCCTGGTTTTCCAGCATCAGTTCGTACCAGCGCCGGATGATCGCTGCACGCTCCTTCGCCGTTTTGGCAGCCCAGGCTGGGAAGGCCGCTTCGGCTGCTTCAATCGCGCGGCGGGTCTCGCTTGAGCCCATTTTGGGGATCGTGCCCAGGATCTCGCCGGTGGCGGGGTTGTTCACCTCAATCGTCTGGCCGCTGTCTGCATCGACCCATTCACCGCCGATATAGCATTGCTGCCGGAAGAGCTTTTGATCCTTCAATTCGGACATCATGGAGAGAACTCCCTATTATAGTATGACGGTGGACAATGTCAGCGTGCGGCTTCATCGATTCGCGTGCTTTGCCCTGGAGTATAGCCTCGGCAAAGCCCTTGGCAATCGCCCCAGTAGCGCTCGGGTTTTCTCTTTATGGGTTTACTGAAAAAGCCGGCAAACTTGCCCTTTGGCGCTCAAAACCCCATCTCTAAAGTGAAGACATGGGCTGGAGGGAGCCTAATCCAAGGGAACAGGGTAGAGAAAATTATTTTAATTCAATGGTTTCAGGGGTGAGCCGAATGAAGGAGGGCACCTCTTATGGGAATTGCTGAAACAATCGCCCTATCCATGGGTATCGCTTGGGCCAGTGGCATAAATCTCTATGCCACACTTGCGACCCTGGGCATCTTGGGGGCAACCGGGCACATGGTCTTGCCTGAAGAGCTGGAGATTATTCAGCACCCTTGGGTTATCGCTGCGGCGGGCTTTATGTACTGCGTTGAATTCTTTGCCGACAAGATTCCCGGCGTCGATACGACTTGGGACGTCGTGCACAGCTTTATCCGTATTCCAGCCGGTGCGATTTTGGCGGCTGGGGCAATGGGCGATATCAGCCCGGCGGCCGAAGTTGCAGCGCTTATCATCGGTGGCGGGCTTGCAGCCTCCACCTACACGATGAAGGCGGGCACGAGGGTATTGATCAACACCTCGCCGGAGCCCTTTAGCAACTGGTTTGCCTCGTTGGGTGAGGATGTTTTGGTGGTCGCCGGTTTAGTGCTTGCCTGGACGCATCCGGTCGCGTTCTTGATCGCGCTTGGCCTCTTCGTCCTCTTGATGATTTGGCTATTGCCGAAGATTTGGCGCGGTGTACGGGCCCTGTTCCAAAAGTTGGGAGAGCTTTTTTCCGGCAGGAAATCCTCAAGGCCGCCTGCGGGTGCCGAGGAAACAGCGGCCGGGCTTTTTCAGGCAAAAGCGCTCCCAGATGGAAAAACCAAGGATCCGCTCTAACTATTGCGGCGTTGGCTCAAGGTAGACTTCGATGACTTCGTCGTAGCGGATGCCGTTGACCTCCGGCGTGCTCAATTGGCTGCAAAAGCCAATGAAGCGAAAACCGCAATCTGTGAGCCCGAGAACAGCGAGCGCCTTATCCCTGGCTTGGCCTGTACAGGTCCGCAGCTCCATGACCGGATCCGCGTCTTCTTCAGTCGTGCGGTCACCCGCACAAGCGTAGGCAACAGGATCATCGGCGAAAAGATTGCCGAAAAAGCCGCCTTCGTGAAGGGTGAAGCCATCACCAGCGGCACTTGATAGCTGACTGGTTACAGGCGCCGCGCGGCCATTGGCGCTCAACGACAAGAGGACATCAGGCTCACGCGCGCCAAAACGCGCAAGCATACAAGCTGAAATCCAGCGCTGTTCGCTCTCACTCAAAGTGGCGCCATCTGCCCACTGGGGGGCGAGACCAAAGAGGCCAGGAAACTCGTGCCGCCCCTCTTCCGTTTCTGCCACAGCAGTGACACCTTCAGGCAAGGCGCAAGCGGCAATCGCCGTAATCTTGGGCCGCAATTCCGCCCTCGCCGCTAGCGAAGCATCGGAAAGTGGCACGTACTGTGGTGCGGCAATCGCTGTGGATCCGAGGGTGGCGAAAATAAGTGCTGCGAAAAATAAAATACGCATTCAGGCTACCTCTAACATTGCTTGGGCCTTTATTACACGACCAAGGCCAAAAGCGCGAGGGTGTCGATTTATTCGCTGTCTACCGAGAAGGCGAGCGGCGTTTCTTCAGCCAAGCAAGCATCATCCGGACGGCTTTCCGGGGTTTCCAGGAATTGAGAGATAATTGATTGCGCGCAAGCGTTTAGATAGGTGTCGTGTGCGTTTGAAGGAAAGCGAAAAAAGTGGCTGCCTGGAAGCTGGGAAGCCACATCTCCCGCCCAGTCAGATGGGGTGACGGGATCAAGGTCACCGTTTAAGATCAAAACGTTATGCTCGGAATTGGGCAAGCTGTGGTCTAAGCGAACCTCTGCATCACCAAGTTTCCAGCCGCCACAAAGCTTGCCAAGATCGATATCGCCCAGCCAATTCGCAAGCTGCGGATAGGTTGCGATCGCCTCGCTGCGATCCGACCAAACATCCGGATCGTTATCGTTACAGTAATAGATGATGCGCGGCAGAATCCCTGAATCAGGGCCGAAGGTCACGAGATCGGCTAAGTCCAAAAGGATACGCGCGCTATCGTATTCACCCCCCGCCATCTCCGCGATAAAGGCTGGAAGCTCTGGGATCGCGGTTGCGCTATAAAGTGCTGAGTGGACGATCGAAAGGATCATGGCGTCATCCATCTCGAAGCGATGGTTGCGCTTCCATCCGGTGCGCGTAAGCAGGGCTGAAATGGCCTTGGGATTGCGCCGGCGCTTTTCCAAAAGCTCTTCGAAGGTCTCTCTAAGGTTTGGATAGGCGCGCGCGCATTCGAGGTCTCGCGCGCAGTTTTTGAAAAGCTTGGATAGTGCGGCATCGAAGGATCGTGTGAAGTTCAT
>CAXMNO010000108.1:0-4724 GCA_964194655.1 uncultured Acidimicrobiia bacterium | reverse complement strand
GGCTGCCGCTCTTTCCGACAGACTGCCAGTGCCCTCTCGCTTTGTCGAAAAGGTCGCGCGCTTTAGCGTGGCCATTAATCTCTATCTGAAAAGGCCAGGCGTACTCTGTCAGGTTATGAGCCTTTCACTCCTGCACTGGGCCTTGGCGATGGTGTTGGTCGTTGCATTCTTTAAGGCGAGCGGGACCGAAGTCTCGTTTGTGGAAGTCGCGATGAAGCTGCCGCTTGCGATTTTTATCGGCTTGATACCGATCACTCTGGGTGGAATTGGGACACGCGATGCTGCCTTGCTGATGGTTTTTGCGGGTTCGGCAAATCCAGAACAGATCTTGGCCGTGGGTCTTCTCTATACCTTTTTTACCTATATTTTGATGGGGATTGTTGGCCTTCCCTTTATGCGGGCAGCGCTAAAGCTTTAAGGCTCTTCATAGCATCGTTGTCGTCGCCTCGATCTAAATCTCGATTACTTAGAGCTGAGCAAAATAGAGGTCTGTCATCCACCTCTTTTGCAAGGTCGCAGCCTTAATTGAGCGTATTGCGGTCTAGTCAGCCGACCTTGCGTGCGACGACAAGCTGATTGGCCATGAAGATGCCAAGCCCGATTGGTCTTATGACTTTCTCGATCGTTTTCTCGAAGGGAAAGCCGATTGGCGAAAACATGAAGGGGATGGCTTCCAGCACCTCAAAGCCTGTTTCCCCCACGACCCTCTTTAACTTTCGAAGTGTGAAGGTCTCGTTGTGTTGGTCCTCATCTAGCAGCCGGAGAAAGGTTGCAATCTCCTCCATAACCGGGGCGGGGGTGGTGATGATGAGAAGGCCGTCTTTTGAGATGACCCGGTGGCATTCGGCCAGCATTTGCCGTGGATCGGTGACATGCTCGATAACAGCAGTCGCAACCAACACGTCGGCTGCCTCGTCTGCAAGCGGAAGGGCGCTGGCATCGGACTGCGCAAGCAGAGCTTGTTCCCCCTCGTAGCACTGAAGAAGCGATAAGCTGAGATCGAGGCCGACCATGTCGATAGGCCCTTGAAGGCGCGCCGCCAGCATATCCAGCATGGCTGCATCTGCGGTGCCAACATCGACCAGGCGCCTTACCTCGCGAGGCCCATAGGCTTCAATGGCACGCTGAACTTCGTCCGTGCGCCGTTGGAGGCGATAGCGATGGGAAAGCAGCGACTTGCGCTTTTCGTGATAATCAGCGCCGAGGACACCCAAAATGTCCTCTTGCCTGCTGGCAGCCCCCCCCATTGCGTTCATCCAGTGTGGACGTCGTAGGAGGCACCGGGAACGATCTGACGGACCTTATTCATTATTGAATCGCCGTAAACCGTCTGGTTTGGCGTCATTGTAAAGACTGAGATGCCTGCACGCGCCTTACGTCCAAATTCCCCGAACGAGCGAACGCGCTGCAGTTTCTTCAAGACGTAGCCAGGGCGCAGGTAGAAGCCCTTGTAGCACTTCACCAGCATCTCGCGGAGCTCTTTGCGGCTAAAGTTCTCCTCCCAAACGGGAAGCTCGAAGCCAGGTTTGGGATCGACTGCCAGCTTGCGCCAGACATCTTCCTTGATGACGCCGTTTTCCAGGCCCTTCATATAGATTTCCGTTCCCGGATAGGGACAGAAAATCGTGAAATGGACATAATCCGGGTCGAGCGACTTGGCTAAATTAACGGAATCATTGATGTCTTCGGCCATTTCGGTCTGCTGGCCGATGATAAAGTAGGCCAGACGCTCCAGCCCGACGTCACGGGCTGCGGCAAAGGCACCCCGCACGCGCTCGACGTTCGTGTTCTTGCGGATTTCCTTCATCATCCGGTCATTGCCGCACTCAACACCGAAGTGAATGCGATCACAGCCGGCCTCTGCCATATGCTTCAAGAGGTCGACGTTCACCGTATTGACGTGCGCGCGCACGTCCCAGGTGAACTTGATTTTGCGCTTAATGATCTCATCGCAAAGCTCGTGCACGCGATCTTTGCGCACCGTGAAGGTATCGTCGTAGATAAAGGCCTCTGTAATGCCGAGATCTAGGCAGACTTCCATTTCCTCCGCGATGTGCTGGGCCGAACGCCAGCGAAAACCCGAAATTACCGGCGAATAAGGCCGGTCACAGAAGGTGCAGCGGAAAGGACAGCCACGGCTGGTGAACATCGTCGTAATGACGTTGGAGCGGCCAAGCAGCGAGGTATAGAGCGAGGTATCGACCTTCTCTCGCGCCGGAAGGCCCAGGATATCCAAATCGCTCGTGCTGGGGGCCACACCTGCATTGAAGACGCGCCCATCAGGCTCGGCAAAGACGATGCCGGGGACGGTTAGGAGCTGTTCAGGTGTTGAGAACTTGTTCAGGAAGTCGAGGAAGGCAATCTCGCCCTCGCCCTGGATCAGATAATCGACCTCTGGCCAGGCAATGGTCTCATCCGGGAAAAGATGAACGTGCGCGCCGCCGAGAACAATCTTCGCGTCGGGCTTGACGCTTCGGACAACCTTGCAGGTTTTGCGAACGTCAATCAGCGTGAAAGTCATGGCCGTAAGGCCGCAAACATCGAAATCGTGCTTTGCGATCTCTTTTGCGAGCTGTTCGTAGCTCAATTCCAGTGGCTGGGTATCGATCACCTCGACCTGATGGTCGCTGTGATTTTCCACATAGCCAGCAAGGTGCAGCAGGCCCAAGGGCGGGTTGAAACCCCTGTGTTTCTCAACGATTGCCGGGTTTTTGCCGATCAGCTCGTTGAACCGAGGAGGATTTATGAGGAGTACTTTCAGGCCCATGATTTTCCGCCAAACCGCTAGAATGAAGAAAAGCCGCACTCAGATTTGAGTGCAGAGCACCCAATGTCCCTTTTCTACCTTAACTTACCACTAACGATAGCTCTAATTGTAACAATATTATGGCAGAAAAATCAAAAAGCGGTTTTATCTTTTTTTATGCCCGAAAACTTGGACGAGTCCGCTTGGCGATGTTCCGAGGTCCTCATACCTTTTTAGCAAGCGGTTTCGGTAGGCCTCGAAGCGGTCTTTGGCATAGGGCGCGTTGGTGCCGGTGATTAAAAGATAGTCCACCCGCACGCCTGTTTCGTCCTCGTATGCAAGCGGATCGATGTCGTGCGCGTGGTAGGATATGGGCGGATCAGGACGGTAAGCGATTTCGAATGGGCCTTTGCCTGCTTGAAATTGGAGGGGGACAAGCGGACGCTCGCCCCTTGCTTGTACGAGGCCCAGATCAATCGCACCACGCGCCATGGCAATGCGGCTACTTTCGTGCAGCAGGGGGAAGACCTCGCCCGCAGGTGTCCAGAAGAAGTTCCCGTTATCGCGCACACCTGCCTTCATGGCTATCAAAGTGGCATCTTCTTCGATGAACTGGGCGGCGAAGGCATAGTCGTTTCGCAGTTCGTTGAAGCGGATGGCCTGATAACCACGAAGGAATGCGAAGCAAACACTTACGACCAGTACGGCTGACAGAAAAACGCGGCCGATCTGGCCACTGGGATAGCGCGCTGCCAGCCAAAGGACCATGACGGCATAGATAAAGATCATGTGGCGCGGGATGACAGTTGAAGAGCCGCCAATTTCTGTGGGAAGTAAGAAAAGAACGGCAAGCTGCCCGATCAATGCGGCGCCCAACGCGGTGATGAGGAAAGAACGCTCGCCACCTTTTCGCCCCTCCCGCAAACGGTGGTATATCGCAAAGGCAATAGCGGACTGGGCGATGATCATCAAAATCTGATCGGCCTGGCTGTAGGCGACCGCGAAACGGCCAGAAAGGAGGTCGACGGCCTTTTGGAAAATACTCGTGAGAAAATCTCTCTGTGGCAACCTGTCGTAAAAAGGATCGGCTTGCTGGGCGAAGGACATCTGGAGGATAAGAAGAAAGACGGGTAGCAGGGAAAGGCCGACAATCAAAACAGGCCACGCGACCTGAGCGAGAGTGGCGCTTTCCTTTCCCGCCCTTTCCCGCCGGTGTTTCATTAAGGCGGCTGTCGGTGCGGCGACGGCAATTACGAGAAGCAGCTCCGACGCCCCGAAAATGTGCGTGGCGTAAGCTGCGATCGCTAGGAAAGCGAGCCAGAGATAGTCCCACCACCTAGCCCTCTCCCCCTTCGCCATGCGAAGCCACCACCCGAGCGCGATGAGGAAAGGGATCAGGCTGTAGGCCAGATTAAAAAGCCCGATCTGTAGAACGGTACAAAACTGCAGGGGGGCAGCCAGGATAAAGACTGTGAGTGTGCGCGCTCCCAAAGGCCTGGCTGCATAGAAGAAAGCAAACGGCAGGACCGCAATAAGGAGGGAGACGAGAATTTTCTCAACGACATCGGGGGAGAAAAACGGTGTTGTCGCAAATATGACGCCGTAAGCCGTCAAATTTGGCACAAAATCCCAGTTTTCCTCGAAATAGACGCTGGCAGGAGCGGCCGGGTCGCGGCTGAGCTCATGCAGCACGCTTGTCAGGTAGATTTTGGGCGGACCATCGACGGTTGGATAGCTCTCTGGAACCCAGACCGCCAAAAGCTGCAAGGCGAGCAGTAAGGAAATGATGCTCCACCCGGACCTGGTATTTTCCAACACCCACCGCACCTCTGCCTAGTGACGCGTTAAATTATTTGGCTTCTTCGCAGCCTCTTCAACGACCGGGTAATCCCACCTTCAACACTGCTTAGCAAGCTTGGGGGAAGCAATGGTTAATGCCTCATGAATTTTGAGAGTGGGTGAAATGCGAACGGAGTTA
>CAXMNO010000107.1:0-8044 GCA_964194655.1 uncultured Acidimicrobiia bacterium | reverse complement strand
CCATCGCTCTGGGCATTGGTCTCAAGCACAGTCGTGAAGCGGTGAATTTCGGCACCACGCATGCGCGCGCCCTTGGCATAAGCATGGGTTGTGCCTTGTGGGTCGACGTGGCCGCCGTCCGCCTCAAACATCGCACCGATCACGCCTTCTAGATTGATCAGCGGATTGAGATCCTTGACCTCCGCCATCGAGAGTTCATGAAAATCGACGCCGAAATAGCGCGCTTTGGAAGCTTGAATGCGGAGCTGATGCCAACGGTCGTCGGTGCAGGCGAGATAGATGGACCCAGTCCGGTGAACGCCGCAGGACTGGCCTGTTTCCTTTTCCAGCTCATCATAAAGCCGCATTGTGTAGTACTGCAGCTTTGAGATGTTGGTGTTGTCGTGGAGACCATGGATATTGGCGGCTGCGTGCCACGTCGATCCAGAGGTTAGTTCCGAACGCTCAAGCAGCATCACATCCGACCACCCCATCTTGGCCAGGTGATAGAGTATTGAACAACCGATAATACCACCGCCGATGACAACGACGCGCGCGTGCGAATTCATGGACTACAGACCCTCCTGGAGGTCGAAATGATAAATTGAATGACTAATTCCCATCGAAATTTGCGTCATGGCGCTCATCCGCAGTGTCGCCAATCCGACCAACCTTTGTCGCGAATGCCCATATTGCGCAAAGAGAGGAGCGCGGAGCTAAAAGAGCCTTGCGAGCAAAGACTGGCTCAATGAGACTGCACTGAGGATGGGGACACCAGCCAAAGCTTATTCTTGAGGCCTTTTTTCCAAGCATCCACAGGGAGAAGAGATAAATGCCCGCGCTAAGCAAGTCGCTCGACCGCTTTCCTTCTTCGAAAATCGCTTCGATCTTCGCGCTCGCAACGCGCCTTCAAGAAGAAGGGCGCGACATCGTCAATCTCTCCACCGGCGAGCCGGACTTCGATACCGATATCAGCGTGCGCGATGCTGCAAAAAAGGCGATCGATGAGGGGGCAACCCGCTATACTGCACTCGATGGGACGAGCGCACTGAAACGCGCCGTACAAGCGAAATTCGCATGCGACAATGGCCTCGAATATGAGCTGGATGAGATCATCATCGATACCGGCGCCAAGCCGCTTCTCGCCCACATCATGCTGGCTTTGCTTGATCCGGGCGATGAGGTGATTATCCCCACGCCTTGTTGGACCTCTCACCCCGGTGCCGTTAAATTTTGCGGCGCGTATCCTGTATTTGCGCGCACACGCGAGGAAGATGATTTTAAACTGAAAGGCCAGGGTCTTCAGGCGCTGATCCATCCCAAAACCAAGCTCTTGATCCTAAATTCGCCCAGCAACCCGACAGGTGCCGTTTACAGTGAGAATGAGCTCCGCGAGCTTACCGACGTGTTAGTGGAGCACCCGGATATTTGGATTATCGCCGATGATATCTATGAAAAGCTCCTCTTCGATGGCAGAACTTTCGCAACACCGGCTGCGGTCGAACCACGTTTGAGGGACCGGGTGATTACCGTCAATGGCGTCTCAAAATGTTATGCCATGACAGGTTGGCGCATCGGCTATGCAGGTGGCCCACGCGGTGCCATGGCAGGCGTGCGCAAGGTCATGTCGCAAACAGCAGGCAGCCCACCAGCAATGAGCCAGGCAGCGGCCGTTGCGGCACTCAGCGGATCGCAAGATTATGTTGCCGAGCAAGTCGCAACCTACCAATCGCGCCGCGATCTTGTTGTCCGCGCTCTAAATCAAGCGCCTGGTCTTAAAGTTGCTCCGTCTGAAGGGGCCTTCTATCTCTTCGTCAATTGCGCGGGCATTTTGGGTAAAGAGACGCCGGATGGTAAGACGATTCAAAACAGCGCCGACTTCGTCAGCTATCTCCTAGAAGATCATGGCGTCGCTTTGGTGCCTGGCGCTGCTTTCGAAGCCGACCCTTATTTCCGGCTTTCCTTTGCCGCCTCCAACGAGGCTCTGGAAAAAGGCTGCAAACGGATCATCACAGGCTGTTCTTCACTTATTTAAAGCGCAGCGCATTACACCCTCGCCTTTTAAAACGAATCTTCCTATATTCAAAATGTGCAATTAGAGGAAGGTCGTATGGTAGATAGAAGTCAGTTCCGGGCGCTCAGCTGGACACAGCGTCATTTCCCAACAGCTCGCGCAATTTGGCGCGGTGAAGTACCACTTTTTCGGATGATATTTTTGTATCTTTTCGTTGGCACGCTTGGGCTTTCCATTCCCATCAATTCAATCAGAGCTTTAGGCCATCAGCCTACGGGCGGCTTTTGGGTGGTGTACTCGCTCGGCCTTATCGCATATGTCTGTTTCATCTGCATTGGAACCTGGAAAGCAGCCGATGATCATGATGGCTCCATGATCATCCCACTCATGACGAAGTTTACCATCCTTGTGATCTATATCGTCATGGGATCAGGCTTTCTCTTTGGCCTATTCCAAAGCTCATCTGGGGTTTGAATGTCAGGCCTAAAAGGCCAGGCTTGATACGCTCCTTACGGGCAAGAATGTATGGCGAGCGGAACGCAATTTCTAAGCAGACGTCTGGGTTGCCATATACTTGCCTTGTGGCGGGGTAAGATCGCGCTGTGGCGGATGTTGTGGCTCTATCTTGGATTGGGTTTCATTGTCGTTCCGTCACCGCTAACTATCCGCTTGGCGCTTTATCCGCCCTACGAGAGCCTTTTTTGGAAGAGCTACGCGGTTTTAATCGTCGGCTATGCCATCTTGGTTTTGGTGGGCACTTGGAGATCGGCAGGGGCTGACACCGTAAAACGTCCGGCACGCTATGTTGTCAGATTTTTCATCCTCAACATTGTTGCGATCATGATCGGCGGCTATGCCATAGGCGTCTTGATACGCAGGGGCGTCATTAGCTATCCAGGCCTATAAGCGGAACTAAATAAGCTCCTCACTCCGGGCATCGGTCTCGCCAAAGCGTGAGAGACTTGGCGGTCTAAGCCCTTCGTATAACTTGGCAAGGCCGGCGTTTATCTCGGCATTGTTGCGCTCGAAAAGGGAGTTGCCCTGGAGATCGCTTTCGACCAGAAGCGGGCCGAATTTCTCGACCTCAAAAAGCCAGAGGGCTTGTGCAATCCCTAGTTCATCAAGCCAGTAGACCTCGCGAACGCGCTTGATGCCGCGACCGAGCAAAGCGCCGGTGCCATAGCCGACTGTCGTTAAGTAGATTGCACCCGCCGGCACGAAAAGCCGCTTATAATCAGCCTCCAACATGCCGCCTTTACCGATAATGATCTTGGCGCCTGAAAGCTCGAACCATCTGGGCATCCACTTCGCAAAGCGAAAGGAGGCCGTTGCCGTTACGGCACCTACGCGTGCATTTCCAGCCTCATCGACGTGAGCGGCAGGCGAACAGTGGAAGTTCACATTTGTCAGAGCCTTTAGATCGCAAGGCAGATCAATGCCGCCATCGACCACTTTCTTGTAGACGCCCTCTCGGCCCGTTGCGATAAGGCCGTCCAAGTAGACGATATTGCTAAGCTCCAGCCCTGCTATGTCCTCAGCCGTCACCGGCGTCTTTAGGCGGACTTCTTTGAGCTTTGTTTCTTTGTTGGCCATTCGACCCTGTCCCGTCGCATATAAGGGGTAAACCACCCGGGGTCGGTACGATAAGTGACCTCCCCATCACTGGAAATGCGCGCCACCGCCCGGCGCGAGGAAAGGCAAAAGGCATGAACGCTTATCGGCATGCCGCCGGTATGGGTGTAGCCGACCTCGATATGGCAATCGATGACCATGGATGAGCCGACAAAGCCCATGGCCCCCATACCGATGGAGTTGCCGAGTTCTTTCAGCTCTTCCTCCAAGGCTGCGATTTCCGGGTCGGGATTGCGGTTGCCAACAGTGCGCAAGCATGCGGCCTGCTTACCTAAAACCATGCAAGTGTCTTTTGATCCGCCCAGACCAATTCCAACAATCGCTGGTTGGCAGGCGAGCCCGCGTTTGCCAAAGGCAATCATCACATCCAAGAAAAAGCGCTTAATTCCGTCGATGCCGTCCCCTGGAAAGAGCATGCGATAGTCAGTACCGAAAAGGCCGCCCTTATGAACGGTCGTAATATCGATCCAATCGGCATCGGGCTCGAAGGACCAATCGATTTCCGGTGCGTTTATGCCAACATTATCGTTGTGATCGAGACGACTTATCGGGTGAACACGGTTGGGCCTCAGCGGAATGTCGACTGTCGCGCGCGCTGTCGCCTTACGAAGCGATTGCTCGAGGGCAACGAAACCGCCTTCGAGACGCGCCTCATTCCCGACCTT
Source organism: uncultured Acidimicrobiia bacterium (assembly GCA_964194655.1). Classification (GTDB taxonomy): domain Bacteria; phylum Pseudomonadota; class Alphaproteobacteria; order Kiloniellales; family Kiloniellaceae; genus JAJFGK01. The sequence goes on along the minus strand of CAXMNO010000107.1, from coordinate 3,754 downwards.
TACGTAGTAGCGAGGAACGCCTGTATCAGCGCACATTGGCCTGCGGTCGCTACTTGCAGCCTCCCAATTCTCCAACATCGCGTGCAGGACGAAGGCCGAGAGATCCCCGCTTTCAAGATCGACCATCCCTTTGATTCCATTATGATAATCCTCAGGGATATCGATTGCAGCGCGTACCATGAGTTCATTGGCCGTTGCTTCAATGGTGGATTGGCTGATCATGCCACATCTCCTCGGGTGACAGTTTGCAGGTCTTCGCGGATAAGCGTTTCGCCGGGTCGAACATAGGAAAATTCGACCGCTTCACTGGTCACCTCAATCTGCTCATCTTCTAAGCGCGCCACAGTATAGCGCGTTTCTTCCAAAGAACCGCTATCTGGATAATCACTCCTGTAATGCGCGCCTCTGGAATCCTCGCGGGCCAAGGCTGTCTCGGTTATGACCTTGGAGACCAAGATCTGGTTTTCTAAATTCAGACGGTCGTGCCAGGTAAGATTAAAGACCCTCGTTCCACCAGGCAGACCGCAATCCAAGATTTCATTTGCAAGAACATCAAGCTTTTGACGTGCACGAATCAACCCGGGACGATCCCGCAGTATCCCAACATCATCCCACATGACTTGGCAAAGCCGCTCTCGCAATTCATTCAATGGACCAATGGGTCTATCAAAAGGTAAAAGGGCGGATTCAATAGCAACCTCAATAGCAGCACTATCCGCTTCGGGAGCAAGCGACGATTTGTCCACGAAGGCCGCCATCGCATCACCAGCAATGCCCCCAAAAACCGTAGAATTCGCAACGCCGTTGCCACCGAGACGGTTGGCGCCATGCACACCACCCGAATCCTCACCTGCCACGAAAAGGCGAGGCACCTCGGTCGTGCAATCAAGGTCGAACTCGATGCCGCCCATCATGTAGTGAGCCGTCGGCACCACCTCGACCTTGTCGCCCGCTAAATCAAAGCCACAATCCGCACAGCGCGTCACCATGCCTTTAAATCGCCGTGCGACCTCCTGCGGGCCTAAGTGCTTCATCTCGATGAAGACACCGCCCATCGGCCCGGTTCGGCCGCTTCGCATTTCCTCGAAGATGGCGCGCGAGACGATGTCGCGCGTTGCACGTTCGCCGCGCTCATCATGGTTGAACATGAAGCGGTCGCCCGCACCGTTTAAAAGGTAGCCGCCTGCGCCTCGAAGGCCTTCTTCCAGTACCGTTCCTGTCATACGTGTTTCATGCCCAGCCAGCAGGCCCGTTGGGTGAAACTGCACCATTTCCATGTCGCGCAGCGGAAGTCCTAGGCGCAACGCCATCGCAAGCCCATCACAGGATTTATCGCCCGAGGGTGTGTGGTAAAGGTACATGGTAGGGCCGCCACCTGCTGCCAGCAAAACGGCCTTTGCCTGCACAAAGTGGAAGTTACCGTCGCGCATGTCGATGAAGAGGACACCCGCTAATTCGCCACCATCGCTGGAGGGAATGAGGGCAATGGCGCGATACTCTTCCAGCCGCCTAACCCCACGCGCCCAGACCTTCTCCATCAAGCGATTGATGATTTCGATCCCCGTCAAATCGCCCTTATGGACGGTGCGGTCGAAGGTTTGGCCCGCGAAAGCCTTTTGGTGAAGCGATCCATCGGGGTTGCGGTCGAAGAAACAGCCAAGCTCGTTTTCAAGCTCTTGGATACGCTCGACCGCACCTTCAACCAGGCGCCAGGCAAGCTTTTGATTGGGCAGCCATTTTCCGCCCTCAATGGTGTCCATAAAGTGGCGCTCTACAGAATCACCTTGGCCAAGTGCCACGTTGTAGCCGCCTTGCACCATGCGTGTGCAACCGCTTTTACCCAGCAAGCCCTTAACGGCAACGCTAACCTCAAGGTCCGGATTGGTCTGCAAGGCGTGCAAGGCAGCAAAAAGCCCTGCACCGCCGGATCCAATGATCAAAACATCGGTTTTAGAGCTTTCGTAGGAAGTCACGCTTGTCATCAAACAGCCCCTCCGATCGCTGCCAGAACGGCACCGCCCATGACGGCTGCAAAAATAAAACTCAAAACGGCCAGGAAGGCGCGCGTGCCGCGCCAAGGAAGCGCCTCGATGGCCAGCACCCTAAGCCCCAAGCCCAAATGCAGGGTCAAGGCAACGACAAGCCCGATTTCCGTTGTTTTCACGAGGAACTGTTCTGACCAACCAAGGAAAGACTGAAGCTCCCCCTCACCCTCCAACGCTAGCCCCAAGGCCAGAAAATGAAGCGGTAGGAAGCAAACGAGCGCAAGGCCGGAGAGACGGTGAAGAAGTGCTGCCCAATAGCCCCAGTGCTTTTGTGAAGAACGCATCATGGAACAACCACCCCAATCACCGCACGGAGCCCGAGGATAAACAGCAAAAATCCGAATAAAACCATGGCAAGGTCGAGCGAGCGGCCATGCCATGGCGTCATTTCCCGCAAGACAGACCTAAGACCTATCGGCGCATGAACAGCAGCGGCCACAACAAAGAGGCCGTAGAAAAGCGCCCAGAATATGCTCCCTTGGGTCCTGTCCAATATCGCCTCAGCAGAGAGCCCCTGACGCATGGCAAAGAGAATGAGACCAAGATGGATCAACACCATCGGCGCCAAAAGGGCCGCGGAAAAGCGCTGCAAGCGGAAGAGCGTTAATTCGTTCACGTCCCTCCCCCCTTGCCGCTGCGGCCAAGCGCACGGCGTTTCAGACCTGCAATGGAACGTGCGGGGTCAAGTCCGACAGGACAATGCACCGTGCAGTTCCCGTGGCTATGGCAATTGAATGCGCCCGCCTCGCCCCAAATACCTTGGTGTCGGGTCTCAGTTGACTGATCGCGTTCGTCCACCTCCAGCGTCCAAGCGCGGTTGAGGGCGGCTGGCCCAAGATAACGCCCATTCCACCTCACCACCTCGCAGGCTGCATTGCAGACGCCACAGTTAATGCATTCGATGCCCAAATCCGCCTCTTCGCGGTTCGCACTATTTGGCGAAACCTGAGCCGGTGGATCATGGCGCGTCTTGGCGCCTTCGAAATGCCCGCCTGCGTCGCGCCACTTTTCAAAAAACGGCGCCATATCGACGGCTAAATCCTTGATAACCGGCAAGTTTCGCAACGGGCCGATTTCGAGCACACCCTCTGATAAAACCTGTGCCACATGGGTACGACAGGTCCAGCGAGGCCGGCCAGTGACCGTCATTGCGCAAGATCCGCACATCCCAACCCGGCAGGCGAAGCGATAAGATAGCCCTGGGTCGATATGTCGCTGGATCCAAGTTACCACGTCGAGAATCGTTTGATTATCGCGCTTTGGAACTGAAAAATGCTGCCATTCGCCCTGCTGAGTGCCACGCCATACGCGTACGTCTAGCATCTCCGGATTTTCCGGCACCTCCGCCAATTCGCAATTTGTTTGGTCCTGCACTTCTTGACGCCCCAATTTCATCTAGGTTGATTTTAACTTTGAAGCTACTCAAACAAAACTCTTTCAACTTGAGTAATACTCAATAAACTCTCAAGCACCTCTCAAGGATTGGGAGGCGTTCAAAATAGCCACACCAAATCTTTGGGGCCGCCCATGGATATCCGTTCGCTTAAAACCCTCATCGCCATTGCGGATAACGGCAGCTTCGCGGGCGGCGGTGCGGCAGTCGGCCTTTCGCAGTCGGCCGTTAGCTTACAAGTCAAGGGCTTGGAGGAACAGCTTGGGCGCCGTCTCTTTGATCGTAGTCATCGCCCACCCTTGCTCAATGCAGAAGG
>CAXMNO010000106.1:0-3389 GCA_964194655.1 uncultured Acidimicrobiia bacterium | reverse complement strand
GCGCTTTCACCAAGGAGCAAATTCTCGAACTCTATCTGAACGAGATTTTCTTCGGCCTGAAATCCTATGGGGTCGCGGCCGCGGCGTTGAACTATTGGGGCAAATCTCTCAATGAACTGAACCTGTCAGACATCGCCTATCTGGCCGCATTGCCCAAAGCGCCGAACAACTACCATCCCTTCCGTCGCACCGACCGTGCCCTGACAAGGCGCAATTGGGTGATCGATCGCATGCTGAAAGAAGGCTTCATCGACGCTGAAACGGCTGAGATCGCCAAAGCCGAGGATTTAAAGGCCACGCCGAGCGAGGAAGTCATCCTAGCGCGCGCGGAATACTTCGCGGAAGAGGTGCGCCGCGAGTTGGCGGACCTTTACGGCGAACCAGCGCTTTATGAGGGCGGCCTTTCTGTCCGCACCACGCTTGACCCGAAACTGCAGGACATTGCCGATAGGGCGCTGCGCAAGGGTCTTGTCGATTACGACCGCCGCCATGGCTGGCGCGGTGCAATGGGCAAGATTGAACTAAATGGGGAGGTTCCCTGGTCTGAAGCGCTTTTGGCGCTCGATCGTCCAGCCGGCATCGATGAATGGCTAATGGCTGTGGTGCTCGAAGTTGAGGACACGGCGGCCAAGATCGGTTTGGAGACCGAGAAACTGGGCAGCATCCCCTATTCGGAGGTCCGCTGGGCGCGCGAGACACTTGACGACCAAAAGGTTGGCGAACGCCCCCAGAAAGTGGGCGATGTGCTGGCCGTCGGCGACGTTATCCTGGTGGAAACTGTGACGGCTGATAGCGAGGGTGCGGAATATTCTGAAGGAACCTTCGGTCTTCGCCAAATCCCTGATGTCGATGGGGCTATCATTGCACTCGATCCTCATACGGGCCGGGTTTTTGCCATGTCGGGTGGTTTTTCCTATGCCCGCAGCGAGTTCAATCGCGCCATTCAGGCACAAAGGCAACCGGGTTCGTCTTTCAAGCCCTTCGTCTACCTCGCAGGCTTGGACAGTGGTTTTACGCCTGCGACCCTCATTTTGGATGCACCTTTCGTGATTGATCAGGGGGCGGGCCAAGGAAAGTGGAAGCCCGCCAACTACACGAAAAAATTTTATGGCCCCACGCCCATGCGGGTCGGGATTGAGAAATCGCGTAACCTCATGACGGTCCGCCTGGCTCAAGCAATTGGGATGGAGAAGGTCTCTCAATACGCCCGCCAAATGGGTATCATGGAGGATATGCCGGCGGTACTTGCCATGGCGCTTGGCGCGGGCGAGACGAGCTTGGTGAAGCTCACGACCGCCTATGCCATCCTCGTTAACGGCGGCAAGAAGATTACTCCGACCCTGATCGACCGCGTCCAAAATCGTAACGGTGCAACTGTGTTCCGCCACGATTCGCGCGAATGCGTTTCCTGCAAGGCAGAGGCATGGGAGGAGCAAGAGGTTCCCCTATTGCCCGACGTGCGCCGACAAGTGGCCGATCCGGCAAGCGCCTATCAGGTGGTTGGCATGTTGGAAGGCGTGGTCAAGCGCGGCACAGGGCGGCGCATTGCAGAACTGGGCCGTCCGCTCGCGGGTAAAACCGGTACGACCAATAACAACGTCGATACCTGGTTTATGGGTTTCTCCCCAGACCTTGCGGTGGGCGTGTTCATTGGATTCGATAAGCCTCGCACGCTGGGGCCAAAAGACACTGGATCAAATGTTGCGGCCCCGGTCTTCAAGACTTTCATGCGCGAAGCCCTAGAAGGCGAGCCTGAGATCCCCTTCCGCATTCCGCCGGGCATCCGCTTGGTCCGTGTGAATGCGGAAACCGGACAATTGGCGCAAGCGGGTGACCAGCGGGTTTATCTGGAAGCCTTCAAGCCGGGCAATGTTCCCTCCGGCGAGCAAGTGTTGATTGATGGCGGTTACAACCCGACAACGGGTAACGTTTCAGGCGATCAAGGCACAAGCGGGCTGTACTAGCAGGGAAAAAGACCTTAAAAGCGCTCTAGTCGGTTGGCATTATCAGATTTATCTATGACTTGAGGAACACCCCATGCGTGCTGAAATCCAAGCAGCGGTCGAGGAGATTGAACAGTCCTTGTCCCTGCTGAGGAGGCATCTTTGACCTGGAGAATTCGACTCTCCGCCTTGAAGAGCTGAATGCCGAGGCTGAAAAACCCGACCTTTGGAATGATTCCGAGCGCGCGCAAAAAGTCATGCGCGAACGCACACACCTTGAGCAATCCCTGAAGGGCTATCATGGCCTGGCGGGAGACCTAGATGATGGCGTGACCTTGGCGGAACTAGCAGAGGCCGAGGACGATAACGATACCCTGGATGAAGCCCAGGGCCTTTTAGAGAAAGTGCGCGAACGTGCGCGCAAAGCTCAACTCCAGTCACTGCTGTCGGGTGAGGCTGATGCGAACGATTGTTTCCTTGAGGTCAATGCAGGCGCCGGTGGAACGGAGGCACAGGACTGGGCCCTCATGCTGTTGCGCATGTATTCCCGCTGGGCCGATGCCCATGGCTATAAGGTCGAGATCTTGGATGAAAGTCAGGGTGAAGAGGCGGGGATCAAATCAGTCTCGATCCAGATCAAGGGGCATAACGCCTATGGCTGGCTGAAGACAGAATCGGGCGTCCACCGCTTGGTTCGCATCTCGCCATTCGATTCGCAATCGCGCCGCCACACATCCTTCTCCAGTATATGGGTTTACCCGGTCGTGGACGATTCGATCGAGGTGGAGATCTTGGATAAGGATATCCGCGTCGATACCTACCGTGCCTCAGGTGCTGGTGGTCAGCACATCAACAAGACGGATTCAGCCATTCGGATCACCCATGAACCCACCGGCATTGTGGTGCAGTGCCAGAACGACCGCTCCCAACACAAGAACCGGGCGCAGGCCATGGCCATGTTAAAGGCGCGGCTTTACGAACACGAACTGCAAAAGCGTGAGGCCGTCGCGCAGGCAGAGGCCGATGCGAAAACGGAAATCGGTTGGGGGCGGCAGATCCGCTCCTACGTCTTGCAGCCCTATCAGATGGTGAAGGACCTCCGTACCTCTGTTGAGACCGGCAATACTCAAGCTGTTCTCGATGGGGATATCGATGATTTCTTAGAAGCCTCGCTAGCCGCACGCATCGACGGCGGCATCAACGGGAGCGAGGGGACATAGTCTTAGACCTCTCCATGGCGAAAGCAGGTTGTGAGGTGGTCGTTGACGATGCCGACGGCCTCCATAAAGGCATAGCAGATCGTCGGTCCCACAAAATTGAATCCCTGAGCGCGAAGTGCCTTGGACATGGCTTTCGATTCAGCCGTTTCGGTCGGCATTTCTGCGGAGATTTTCCAGTGGTTGACCTTGGGCTCCCCGCCGACAAAATCCCAAAGAAAGTCTGAAA
>CAXMNO010000105.1:0-3046 GCA_964194655.1 uncultured Acidimicrobiia bacterium | reverse complement strand
CGAACCTGAAGGTGCGCCGCCCGCCTTCCGTATCTTCCAGAACTTCGGAACCTAGGATATCCGCTGGCATCAAATCGGGTGTGCACTGAATGCGGCGGTCCTGCAGGCCGAATACCTTGCCCAGTGTCTCAACCAGCAGCGTCTTTGCAAGCCCCGGGACGCCGACCAGCAGGGTATGGCCACCAGCGAGCAATGATATAAGGGTTTGATCTACGACCTCTTCTTGGCCGAAAATGACTTTATGGATATTTTCGCGCGCGGCCTTCAATGATCGGCCAAGGGTTTCGATCTGTTCCAGGATTTGATCGGGCTGTGAGAGATCGGCAATGTTGCTGCTGGATGAAGTTTGACCAGAAGAAGTTTGAACTGATGAAGACACGGCGAATAATCTCCCCAAAGGAAAAGGAGCGGCTCGAACGGCAATGACGCATCGCAGCGGCGATCCGAATTCTCATAACAGTAAGGCCACTCATGATAGTAAGATAGGGATTGTGGGAACATCTGACCAGACAGCTGAAGGTAATGTGAAGCTATTGACCATGGAAACGGGTCAAAAAGGTGATTTCGATATTCGAATCGCTGCCGACGGTACGTGGTTTCATGAAGGACGCCCAATTAACCGAAAGAGGTTAGTAAAGCTCTTTTCGACCGTCTTGTCACGTGATGAGGCAGGCGATTACTGGTTGCGCACGCCCGTGGAGGCTGGACGCATCGAGGTTGAGGATGCGCCCTTTACCATCGTCGACATGGATAGCTTTGGGAGTGGCCGCGAGCAGCAATTGCTCTTCACGACGAATTTGGATGAAGAAGTCCGCGCTAATGCCCAGAACCCTATTCGGATCGTAAGCGATGTTGGTGGAGACACCCTTCGTCCCTATGTTCTTGTCAGGCCGGGCTTGGAAGGTTTGGTGCTGCGTTCGGTCTTTTACCGCATGGCCGAGCTGGCCGAGGAAGACGAGGATGGTCTGCTTGGCGTGTGGAGCGGTGGCACCTTTTTTCCGCTTAGTGACACGCCTTAGAAGTTTTTGAATCAGGAGCCTTTATGACGATCCTCAGCCCATCGCAAGTCATCGAACGTCTCAGTGCAGCCTCGCCGCCGGGGTTGAGGACGGCGCCGCTTGCAGGTCATGGCGGGGTTAACGGCACGTCCGGGCGCGTGCGCGGTGACCATGATCTCTCGCCCGAACTCTATGACCCGGATCAGTCCTTGAAACCAGCCGCGGTGCTGGTTCCCATCGTCGCCCATGAAGTTGAACCGACGGTGCTTTTGACCAAGCGCACCGATCACCTCTATGACCACGCGGGACAGATTTCTTTCCCAGGTGGCCGCATCGATCCTGAAGATAGCGGGCCTGAGGCAGCGGCCTTGCGCGAAGCTCACGAAGAAATAGGCTTAGAAGAGCGTCACATCAGGCTTATCGGCCGTTTGGATACCTATGTCGTGCGCACCGGCTTTGAGGTAACGCCCGTGGTGGGCCTCGTTCATCCGCCCTTCGAGCTTACGTTGGATGCTTTTGAGGTGGCGGAAGCCTTTGAAGTCCCGCTTTCCTTTTTCCTAACCCCAGGCACGAAGCAGCGCCAAAGCCGGATCTTTAAGGGGAAAGAGCGCTTTTTCTACGTCTACCCTTACGGTGACTATCATATCTGGGGCGCGACCGCCGGGATGCTTGGAAATCTGGCAGAAATTCTGAATCCGGATTTGGTGGATCACTAACTGTGAGCGCTGGGGCCGAAGCAAAACTAGCGCCAATGCCTTGGATGAAGGCGCCGGGGACCAGGCGCGTCATCAAGGCGCTCGATGGCGAGAGTGGCGCCCCCAGATTTGTCGGTGGTTGCGTGCGCGACGCACTTGCTGGGCGGGCGATCAAGGATATCGACATCGCAACCCCGCTGATGCCGGAGGAGGTCGTTCGCCGCCTTGAGGAAGCCAATATCAAGGTCATACCGACCGGCATCGCGCATGGCACTGTGACGGCCATTGCCTCTGGTGAGGTTTTTGAAATCACGACGCTGCGGGTCGATCTCGAAACCGATGGGCGCTTTGCGAAGGTTGGCTTTACCGATAATTGGGAGGCTGATGCGGCAAGGCGCGACTTGACCATCAATGCCATGTCGCTGGATGCATCCGGAAAACTCTATGACCCCTTTGGCGGGCGCGAAGATTTGAATGCGGGGCGGATTCGCTTTGTTGGCAATGCGAAACAGCGTATCGAGGAGGATTACCTCCGCCTCCTGCGGCTCTTTAGGTTTTATGCCTGGTATGGGCTGGAACCACTCGATGAGGCGACTTTGCACATCGCTCAGTCTTTGGCGCCGGGCCTAAAGCGTCTCTCGGGCGAGCGGGTGCGTGATGAGCTTTTGCGTCTGCTGGGCGCGCCCGATCCTGTGCCAGCGCTGCGATTGATGATGCGTTTCGAGATCTTAGGCGTCATTCTGCCTGAGATCTTCGATAGTGCGGCGTTTGAGCGCTTCTTGCTGCTTGAGCCTGAAATGGCCGCTTCGCCAGACACCTTGATACGGCTCGCCGGCTTGCTTGCCGAAAAGCCTAATGGGCTTGGCCAGCGCTTGCGATTGTCGGGTGAACAACGGGAAAAGCTGCACAAGGTCTTCACTTTGAGTGAGGGTCTTGCAGCAGATCTCTCCGATTTAGCGTTCCGCCGTGCTTTGCAACACAACGATGCGGCCTTGGTTATGGCAGGCTTGCTGCGCGCTTGGGCGCATGGCGATCCACCGCCAAAGGCAGAGAGGGAGAGCTGGCTCACCATCGCCAAGACTTGGGAGGTGAAGGACCTTCCCGTCGGTGGCAAGGACCTCCTGGCCTTAGGGCACGAACCAGGCCCCGAGATTGGCCGCTATCTAGCAGCGCTTGAGGAATGGTGGCTTTCCGGTGATCGGCAAGCGGGTCGTGCCCAATGCCTTAAAATACTTAAGCATCTCGTCGCGTCTGGCGCTTAGGGCCTCTAACCCTTAAGGCCAGGCGACCTCCGGCGGTAAGGACATTAAAATCGCCTCTGTATTGCCGCCTGTCTCAAGGCCGAATTTCGTT
>CAXMNO010000104.1:0-1818 GCA_964194655.1 uncultured Acidimicrobiia bacterium | reverse complement strand
CGTTACGGCGTGCGCATCAAAGGCCTCCCCAAAGGTATTGCCAGGCCTTAGCTTTTCTTCAACTGACGCCAGCGCATCGCGCGCAGCATCGAACATTGCGTTTTGACGGTCTGGAACATTGCCAACGGGAATGGTGCGCATCATGGCGGCATGATAGTGGCGGTAGGCGCCTGCCCATTCCAGCGTTAGCTGATCATTATTATCCAGTTTGCGGCGGCCTGTGTAATAACGGCAAAGAAGGGCGCCCTTACCAGATCCGATGATGAACTCGTTTCCGGGGTAATCACCGCCGCCTGCAAAGACGGCACCTTGCATGGCAGCCAGAATTTCGCCCTCATCGGCGCCCGGTTTCGTCAACTCAATTGCGGCCCTAATCGCATCGTCGGCCAATTCACCAGCGCGCCTTACGTAGGCGATTTCTGCTAGGCTCTTTACGACGCGAAGCTTGCTCACAAGGAGGGAGGCGTCATCCAATTCACAAAAACCATCAAGTGCTGCTTCAAGGCGCTTACCGTTCCTTGCTGTCAGGCCATAAGCCTCGTACTCGACCCCCAGACGCTTACCTCTGCACCCCGCTGCCTCCAGAAGTTTGCGCAGATCAACGGCGGGTTTGGCGTCCGGATCATCGACCCAAACATGCACATCTTCAATGCACGAGGTTTCCCAGGCCTGGCGAAGATCGGGCGCCCTGGTCAAAAGGAACATCTTGCCGTCTGCCCCAAGGTAGAGGCACTGGAAGAAGACGTAGCCGAAGGTGTCATAGCCCGTTAGATAGAACATGGATTCCTGGCGGAAGATCAAAAGACCATCCAGGCCCGAAGCCGCCATTTCCTCGCAACTGCGCCCGCGGCGTGCCGCGAGCTCTTCAGGTGAAAAATGCAGAGGCATCTATGACTCCAAGCTAATGGCTGACAAAAGGCGACCGTAATCGGCTTCGCCGCGGTGGCAGCTTCTACGGTAACTGAAGAAACGTTCCGGATCGCTATAGGTATCGCAGGCCACCATGTCTAGAGCTGTAACTCCAAGCGACTTCAGTCTTCGCCCGACAAAGCCCTTCAGGTCGAAAAGAAAATGCCCCTCACGTGGGGAGGGGATGAAGAGGTCTGAATTCCCCTCATCCTCAGCTAAAAAGGGCGCTGGAAACTCTGGTCCGACCTCATAAGAGGGCTGAGAGATCGCGGGGCCAATTGCCGCATGGATTTGACCTGGTTGAGCCCCCAATTGGCACATGGCAGCCACACTCTCATCAAGCACGCCGCCCAAGGCGCCTTTCCAACCAGCGTGGGCCGCGCCAACCACACGCGCCTTTGGATCGGCGAAGAGCACCGGCACGCAGTCCGCTGTCAGAATGCCGAGTGCGACCCCAGTGCGCTTCGTCACCATGGCATCGGCTTTGGGTCGCTCACCTAATGGCCAATCTTCAGTCACCTCCACGACTTTTGCGGAGTGGATTTGGAATACCGTACGAAGCTCTTCTGCGCTGAGCCTAAAATGCGACATGGCGCGTGCGCGATTGGCTTCGACCGCGGCCGCCTCGTCCCTCGAGCCAGATCCGCAGTTGAGCGACTGGTATAGCCCCTCGCTCACGCCACCCTCGCGGGTGAAGAAGGCGTGGCGAATCCCAGGAAGGTCGTTCAAAAGTGAGACAGTCAGCATGGCCGCGAAACTATAAGTGCGCTTTTAATGCTCCGAAAGCCCAAGAGGAAAATTATCTAACGACTTCATCGGGCGAAAAGCCAGGTGCCACGCCTAGCTCAGGTGACGTGAGGGCTAAAACCTTAAAGAGGGTGCCCATTTCGCCCTCATCCGTTAGGCGCT
>CAXMNO010000103.1:0-5813 GCA_964194655.1 uncultured Acidimicrobiia bacterium | reverse complement strand
TGACTGCGCGGCTTGTGAAGCCGTCCAGTTCTCCATCCACGGTCAATTTGCCATTCTCAAGCTTAGCCTCCGCTAAAATCGAGAGTTCTGGTGCCGCTATACCGCGTTTGGCAGCTGCAGGGTCCAGCATTGCGAGCTCTGAGCCAGAGATCGTCAGCTCCGCGCGTGGCGCTATCGCTGTACCTTCGAGAGCCAAGGAGGCATCGAGTTCACCGCTAAAGGGAAGGTCAGGCACGAAAAGTTTGACCAACTGCAAAGGAAGGTCAAAAACCGCGAGATTGGCCGATACGGCTTGATTGGTAAGCGCACCTTGAATTTGGAGAACGCCCTTGCCGAGTTGAAGTTCGCCTTTTGAAATCTGCCAGCCGGATGGATTCATCTTGAAGGTGAGGGGTTTCTTTAAGCTAATTGCTTGCTCTAGCGCGCGGGCCTCCAGGTGATTGAGCGTCAATTGTGTTTCCGATGCATCAATTTGGTAAGTCGCAGCCGTATCGAAGGTCAGGGGTTCCAGCGCCTCTCCACGACCAGCAAGCTCAAGCGCGCCCGCTTTTTGATTGCCATTAAAAGATGCTTGCAGGTTCGATATGGAGACACCAGGAAGAGCAAAAGGTCCGGTCTTCAACTGGCCTTCTGCGTGGAGATCGCCCATTGGATCAAACAAAGTGCCTTTAAGGGTCAGGTCTTCGACTTTGATATCTTCGATCGCTAGATTTTTTCCTGTAAGCGCCAAATCTGCGCGCTGTTGACCTGCTTCCACTGCGAGCACCGCAGAGAATTTCGCCCGACCATTCAGCTTGAGAAGCGTTACATCATTCCAATTGTTTAAATCTCTAATTTCGCCGCGCAATTCACCCACAAGAAGCCCGTTCGCGATTTCAAAATCTATATCGCCGTCAAGATCACTCTCGCGCGCGTTCACTCTGACTTTGTTGAACTTCAAGTGCTCTTCGCTGATCGAGAGATCGCTCGAGGCCTTTAGGGGTCCCAAAGGGGTTTCTCCTGCGAAGGAGAGGAGGGCTCTTGGCGTTTCCCTTAATCCGGAAACTTCGTAATCGAGGACCGAGGATCCAAAGGCAAAATCGGCAATTTGGATCTCGGGACTAGTTATCTGACCGCTAAGATCGGGGCTCTCAATTGGACCGGAAAGAGAGCCAGAGATATTGGCGCTTCCGTTGAATTCGATACCAGCGAAGTGCGATAAAGGCGTGAGTGAGGGAATTTCAAAGCTGACTTCGCCATCTAGGCTAGAGAGGTCTGCCGGAACTTTACCATTAAACGAGGCTTCTCCGATGGCCAGCTCAAGCAGACCATCCGAGATTATGTAATCGCCTTCGTTTTGTACGATGGACACCTTAAACGAGGGCACTTCTCCAATGAGTTCGAAAAATTTCCCTCCCTGGAAACTGAAATTCGGGAATGCACCTCCAAGATCGAGCTGTAGCGTAGATAAGGCATCATAAACCAGGCTGTAGTTAAACTCCGCGGTTCCGCTAATCCCGAGGTCCTCGAGCTCGGTAATTTGTCCGATGTGCTGAATGGTCATTCGGCCGGATAAGGCAAGGAGTTGCTTATCTAGTTGCAATTCACCGGCCGCTTGGGCCTCAACTTTCGCCGCGCTCAATTCGATTGATGAAACGCTTATGACCTCTGTGCTTACGTCATAGCGACCCGAGAAATAGAGTGCGGGGGCGTCGCCTAACTGTGCGGCAATATCCTCTTGGCTCGATGCAAAGCCCTGGAGAAATAAGCTTCCTTTTGTATCGAAGATCGATGCGTTCTCTGGGAACTTCAACTCGATTTGAAGCGTCGCGTTCGCCGCAGAAGCGTCCAGCACATTAATGTCTGATAATTGACTTTCAGTTTTTATTGTAATTATCTGATTATTATATTCTATTTCAGATTTTCCGCGAAGGCCCGTTAGTGTGAGGGGATCAACCATTCTTTCGATCGTACTTAGATCTCTCACACTCCAGTCGATCTTTACGGGCGTTAAAGCCCCGGTCCTATCGATGGCGGTGTGTGCTCTGAGTTCCACGGTATCGGTCGCGAATTCATTAAGGGCAATTTCCAGGTTTTGTTGATCTTCATGCCACGCAGCCATCACATCAAAGGTGGCGCTCGTTCCTATAAACGCCTCGACTTCTTCAGGTAGCAAACCACCGAATTCAATGCTACCAGTTAAATTGCCGCGCGCATTTTCGTTGAAAGATAGGGCTAAGTTGGCGTCGATCTCGGCCATATTATCGAAACCGCCACGTAGGTGCCCTTGCCAAAGGGATAAATCGCCTGCGCCTTTTAATGCGAGGTCGAAAGCTGGAAGATCCGGCTCTCCTACTATTTGCGATATGAGGCCGCCAGCACCTTCGGTTAGTGAGAGTTCGAGGTCTAACTGCTGCGAGGCCGGATCGGCAAAAGCTTCGAAACTAAGCAGGCCTCCGTGTTCGGACAGATCAGCTACATCCAGCGAGACACTGAGTGGACTATGACGCCGTGCTGTTGCCTTCCCCTCAAGAGAGAGGTGAAGTGGGGGCCCCAAGATCGAGGAATCGAGCAGCACTTCGGTGACAGCGATGCGGCCGACTTCCAATTCGATCGGCAGATGAGGAATGGCAAATTCCATATCGGCTTCGCCGGTATCGCTGCTAGTCGTTTCGGCTATCCGGTCAATGGACAGTCGCTCAAACTCAAGATTTTCCAGATCTAAAATGCCGTTGAAAAGTTCAAAGGGGCGCCAGGTCACCTTGATGTTGTCGCCCACCAACCAAGGGCCGCGTTCGTCGATGAGCGTTAATTTCTCCACCTTGAACGTGCTGAAGAGAGAGCCTTCAATCGCACCGGCTTCGAAGCTATGCCCACTCTCCTTGGCGAGATAGCGGCTTGCGGCCTTCAAGAGCTGCCCGCGACCCGCCTGAGTTTCTAAGAGAAAATAGGAAGACCCGGTTATTCCAATCAAAAGCAGTGCCGCGCCTGCACCGAGGAAGCGCGGCCACCGCCGCTTTTTTGGCTCAGAAAGCTTGTCCGAATGAGACATAGAATTCGAAGTCCTCGTCACGATCGCGAGGGTTTAAGGGAATACCCAAATCAAAACGTAACGGACCAGCAATCGTATAGTAGCGCAGTCCAAGACCAGCCGCCCAGCGGATTGTCTCTGAAAAATCAGGGACGGCTTCATCAAAAGCACTACCACCTTCGATGAACGGAACGACGCCATAAGTTTCGCCAATGCGAAAGCGGGTCTCAAATCCGAACTCAACCGCAGATCTGCCGCCTATAGGATCATCAGATGCATCCAAAGGCCCCACGGTCTGAAATTCATAACCGCGGATTGAACCACCACCACCTGCATAGAGGCGCCGGTGAGCTGGAATATCATCAGTATCCTCACCAAATGTGGCGGCAATTCGGCTTCGTGCCGCGAGTGTTAGGAAGTCGCTTTCGAAGGGTGAGTAGTATAGGGCGCCCCGATTATCGGAGGTCAGAAAATGGACCACCCCTTCGTTGTCGCCAATATTCGGTGTTATGCCAAAGCTAAGGCGTGAGCCACGTCTTGGGTCTAAGAGATCATCGGAGGTATCGCGCCCGACCTTTACGGGAAAGCCCAAACCGACATAGTCCGTTTCGCTCGTCTCGTTGTCATTGATCTTGCTGAATTCCGGTCGAAACCCCGCGGTTGCGGACCAAACATCGGTAAAGTCGCGCCGCAACCCTATGAAGCCTTCGATGGTCTTTTCTTTAAAGGCATCGCCGTCTTGATGGCGGGCTTCGGCGCTCAGGAGAAGGGACTGGTCAATAATCCAGAAGTTGGGCTTTTCGAAGGCTGCGAGCGCCCTCTGCCTGAGTTGGGTGCCAAGGAGACTGAGGCGCAAGCGCTCCCCCTCGGAGCGAAGGTTGCGGTGTTCCCAAAAAACTTCGCCGCCAAAGCCTTCATCGCTGGAATAGCCGACGCCAAAGCCGATACTGCGATGCTTCGCCTCCGTTAGGTGGAACGTCACGGGGAGTTCGCCATTCTCATCGAGCGTTTCAGCCAGCTCTGGCCGGATCGATTCAAATAGCCTCATATCGGCAAGGCGCCTGCGGATCGCGGCCACTTGGCGTCGATCGAATGCCTCACCCTGCGGCCAATCCAAAACATTCAAGAGATAATCCGGATCGATAGATTGGAGGCCTGCGACTAAAAGCGGGCCGAACAGCGCATAAGGACCCGGATCGACGTCGAGGTTTACGGTCATGACACGGCTTGCATGATCAACCAATGCCTTTTGGTCTAAGATCTGTGCGAGCGGATAGCCACGTTCGCCAAGCAAGCGAAGAAGTTTTTGGCGAGCGTTATTGATCAACTCGGCTTTTGCCTGGGTGCCAGGTTCAATTTCCAGCTCATCAAGGGTTATCTCCGGCGGGCTTGGATCACTTTCGCTCTCACCACTGTAGGTTATAATGTAACTTTCAAGCTTATAGAGCATGCCAGAGGCCACCCCTATGACCACACCTAAGGGTTCGACTTGCCGATCGAAACGGTAAGAAATTTCCGCATTGTAATAGCCTTCAGAGCGCAAAATTCTTTGGAAGGTCTCGATATCTTCTCGCGCCCTGCGATCGAGGGCTGCTTCGCTGGCCGGTTTGCGATCCGAAAGGGTGAGAAGCTTCGCATTCTCCTCAAGAAGTTCTAAAAGATCTGCATCCAAATCGCTCTCAAACAGCGTTTGATAGGCAATCCCCTCGTCATTGTCCTCTACGCCTTCCTCCGGATCGGGATCATCTAGGTCCGTCGTATCCTCTAGCGTTTGCGCATGGGCAAAGTGCTCACTGGTGAAGGATGAGATGAGAATTCCCGCAAAGATCAGGATCACTAGAAGCCGCCACACCGATAATGTGAGCCTGTCTAAATAATCCATCGCCGGGCCAAAGACTCCTGTTCACCAGTAAAAGCTCGCAGTTCAACACCGCGATGATCATCAATGATAGTAGTGGAATAACGACGAATTACTCAAGGTAGTGGATTGACGCTGCGGCTGCTAAGGCTCTTTACCGTCGATTAATCATAATTTTCGTAAACTGTGTTCTGCGCAATGACGTTACGGCGGTGGCACCATGTCCAAACCCAACCATAAATCGCTTAAAGCAATTCTTCTAAGTCACATTGCATTGTTTTCCTTGAGCGCTGCCGTTTTGGCAGTGGTAACACCTCTTTCTCTCGCCCAAGCCTCTGAAGTGGGGCAGCGTGATTCGATTAAAGAGGAAATTCGAAAGACAAGGGAGGCCAGCGAGAGCAAGCCTGCAATTGAAGGCGCGAACTCGGGTGAGGCAGACGGCGGATTAAGGTTGCGCTTCGAGCGGCATTTGCTTATTGCGGATGAAGCTATCCGGACTGGAAATTTCAGTATGGCGGCTGGCTTTTTAATGCGCGCCCATGATACCATTCCAAGCGATCCTGAACCTTTACTTCGTCTTGCCGATATCTACCAGGAAACCGGCGACGATTTGGCTTTGGAACAGGTGCAGCAGCGCCTCCTCGGGCTCAATTCTAGCGATAGAGGTCTCACCGTCGAATATGGGATGACTCTATTGCGCAATGGAAAGGTGAGTGCAGCACGTGTTACTTTGCACCGTGCGTTGGATAAGGAGGAAGATCCGCGTATTTTCAATGCGCTGGGTGTAGCCTTTGATTTAGAAGGCGACCATAAATCTGCGCAAGCCCACTACCTTATTGCCTTGGGTCTGGAGCAGGATAACCTCGCCGCTATGGCCAATATGGGGCTGTCACTCGCGCTAAGCGAAGATTTTTCGAAGGCAATCCAAATTTTGACGCACCTCAA
>CAXMNO010000102.1:0-5431 GCA_964194655.1 uncultured Acidimicrobiia bacterium | reverse complement strand
GGTTTAGCGGCGGACATCCCTAAGCAACAATTCGTCACCTACCGACTTGATCCGGGGAACCTCTTCGTTCGTCACCCCGGACCTGATCCGGGGTCTAGGGGATTGGGTGCGATGAGTGCGCTTCTTGGCGCCGATGGTGCGTTTGGTCCTATCACCTCTCGACGAATTGCCGATCAGCCTTTTGGAGCAGATCTTGAAGCTCCCCCAAGGCCGGGACCGGGCGGAAGTAAAGTTCTTCACCGTAGGGGTCTTTGCCGTAGTATTCCAAATCGCATTCCGGTATACCGCCATCCACTTCTCGTATGGCAATGCCAGCCGGTTCGATCCAACTTGCCTTTACATTGATTATAAGGCTGTCCACGGTAGCTTCGACGAGTATACCTGCGAAGTACTCCCGGGTTTCGATCCATGGTTTGAGCGCATATGATTCCCGGTCGTTCGCGTGGTAAAAGGTAAGTGGCTCATAGAACCTGGGGCGCTGGCCGTTGATTTCATCGAGATATTCCTCGCGCGTTACGCGCTCAAAATCGAGTTCGGCAAGGGCGGGGCATTCCTTGAAGAGGATTTTCATGGTTGCCTCAAGCAGGTCGCGCTGTGCCTCCACCGCACCGGGGTCGAGCGCCCAGCCGAATTCACCGGGGTCGGCCTAAGCGGCATTGTTCGCAGGCAAAAGAAGGGGGGCGAGAAGAAGAGCAAATACGAAACGATTTTTCATTGTAACACCAACCACTGTTAAGAAGATTTTTCAGCGATTCTAATCAACTTATTAAGTGGGTGCCAGCCGGGATTTAAGAGGCGACGAGCGAGTTTTCCATAAGGTGATCGGCCTCGTGCCTTTGTATTAGGAAAGACCGAGAGATAAAAAAAGGGCCGGTGAGAGTTTCACCGGCCCTTTCGTTCTTAGCGTTATCGCCCAACCTTAGTCCACTTGCTGTGGGCGGAAGTCGGCGGGGTCGATGCCGGCGACGGTGACTGGCTTTTTCATCGCGTCGCGGCGGAAAGGCTCGCCCAGTTCCTGGTTTAGGAGGACTTCGATGAAGGTGGTGACCCCCTTCTTCTGGGCCTCGCAAGCCTCCACCAAGGTGGTTGTCAGCTCGTCTTGCGTTGCGACCGTAACGCCCTTAAGGCCGCAGCCTTCCGCAACCTTGGCGTAGCTCAGGTGTGGGTCGAGCTCGGTCCCGACGAAGTTGTTGTCGTACCAAAGGGTCGTATTGCGCTTTTCAGCACCCCATTGGTAGTTGCGGAAGATGACCATGGTAATGGCAGGCCATTCCTCGCGCCCGATGGAGGACATTTCGTTCATCGAGATGCCAAAGGCACCGTCGCCCGCAAAGCCGACGACGGGCACGTCCGGACAGCCAATCTTCGCGCCGATAATGGACGGAAAGCCATAGCCGCAAGGGCCGAACAGGCCCGGGGCCAGGTACTTGCGGCTCTGCTCGAAGGTCGGATAGGCGTTACCAATCGCGCAGTTGTTGCCAATATCGCTGGAGATGATGGCGTCCTTCGGGAGGCCCGCTTGAATGGCACGCCAGGCCTTGCGCGGTGACATACGATCGGGATCACGATTGCGGGAATCCTCATTCCACGTCGTGCCCGGATCGTCATCCTCGTGATCCATGCTGGAAAGCGCTTGCAGCCAGGCGGACTTGCACTGGTGGATGGTGGCCTTGCGCTCTTGGCGCCCCGCATCGCCTGCGGTGTCGGTAAGCTGCGCTAGTATCTGCTGTGCGACCAGCTTGGCGTCGCCGCAGATGCCGACACTGACTTTCTTGGTCAAACCGATGCGGTCGGAATTGATATCGACCTGGATGATGGCGGCATCCTTGGGCCAGTAATCAATGCCATAGCCTGGGAGCGTCGAAAAGGGGTTGAGGCGCGTGCCGAGAGCCAGCACGACGTCGGCCTTCGCAATCAACTCCATCGCTGCCTTGGAGCCGTTGTAACCCAGCGGGCCACAGGCAAGTGGGTGGCTGCCGGGGAAGCTATCGTTGTGCTGATAGCCGTTGGCAACCGGTGCGTCCAATCGCTCGGCCAGGGCCTGACACTCGGGGATAGCATTGCCGATGACAACACCCGCGCCTGAAAGGATGACCGGGAATTTCGCCTCGGAAAGCAGTCTGGCTGCTTCCGCAATTGCAGCAGCGCCGCCTGCCGGACGCTCAAGGCGCACGATCTGCGGAAGCTCGATATCGATGACTTGCGTCCAGTAATCACGCGGCACGTTGATCTGTGCAGGGGCCGAGCCACGGATCGCTTTCTCGATCACGCGGTTGAGGACTTCTGCCATGCGTGAAGGGTCGCGCACCTCTTCTTGGTAGCAGACCATTTCGCGGAACATGCCCATTTGCTCGACTTCCTGGAAGCCGCCCTGGCCGATGGTCTTGTTGGCCGCTTGCGGCGTGACCAACAGCATCGGCGTGTGGTTCCAGTAAGCCGTCTTGACCGCGGTGACGAAGCCGGTCACGCCCGGGCCGTTTTGGGCAATCGCCATGGCGATCTTGCCTGTCGTGCGGGTGTAGCCGTCGCAGATTAAGCCGCCGTTGGTTTCATGCGCGACGTCCCAAAACGTGATGTTTGCTTTGGGGAATAGATCGGAAATCGGCATAAAGGCGGAGCCGATGATCCCAAAGGCATGCTCGATGCCATGCATCTGCAAGACCTTTACGAAGGCCTCTTCGGTTGTCATTTTCATCGTGACGGGTCCCTTCTGTAGAACATTGCCTCATCGGCAAGCTGAATTTCTTGCGCGCACCAGCAGGCCAAGCCCCCTGCAATCAGATGGGGATGATCTGGATATAAGATACGAGGATCTGCGGTGTCTTGCGCGTCCGGCATCCTAATAGGGGCAAATTGCCTGAAAAATATAGAGCCAGATTCGGGAAATCACCATTCCAGAGTGTTTTATTGGCCCTCTCTGGCTCCAAAATCGGATCCCCAAGACCAAAAACTGTCACCTTCCTTCGCATAGCTGCGGGCGAGGATCATCTTGTGCACCTCGCTTGCACCATCGACCAGTCTTGCTTGCCGGGCATAGCGATAGATCCACTCAAGCACCAAATCCTTTGAATAGCCCTTGGCGCCACAGAGCTGGATTGCCGTATCGACGGCCAAGTGCAGCGTATCGGCTACCTGGATCTTGGCGCTTGAGACCTCTTTCGTTGCATATTCGCCCTGGTCCAGCTTCCAGGCCGCATGCATGGTCAAGAGCCGTCCAATCTGGATCTGCTGGGCGATATTTCCGATTTGCGTTTGGATGCTCTCGCGTTCGATCAAGCGCTGGCCGAAGGCTTCGCGGTGGCTGATATAGGTCTTGGCGATTTCGAGCGAGCGCTTGGCAAGCCCCAGCCAGCGCATGCAGTGGGTGAGGCGGGCTGTGGCCAGCCGCGTTTGCACCACCTTCATGCCGCGCCCAACTTCAAACAGCCGGTCTTCATCGGGAATGCGAAGACCCTCGAAGATAAGCTCGCAATGCCCGCCATGTTCCTCGGGCCCCATGATTGGGATCTTGCGCACAATCCGCCAGCCTGGTTGGTCACGGTGGAAAAGGAAGGTGGTGAGGCCGCGCTTTGGATCATCGGACGTGCGGGCGAGCAGAATGAAGTGATCGGCGACGCCAGCACCCGTGATAAACCACTTATGCCCCTCGATCACCCAATGATCGCCGTCTTTTGTTGCGGTTGTTCGCATCATGCCTGAAGGATCGGAGCCAGCGCCGGGTGCAGGCTCTGTCATAATGATGGAGGAGCGGACTTTCCCATCGATAATGGGCTGCAGCCACTTTTCCTTCTGGTCCTCGCGGGCTAGCGCATTCAAAACCCACATATTTCCATCATCGGGTGCGGCTGCATTGAAGACGAGCGGGCCGAATATGGAACGGTTCATTTCTTCATAGCAAGCCGCCATACCTACGCGCCCAAGGCCCCCGCCACCGCGTGATTTGGGCATAGATAGGGCCCAAAGCCCCTCTTTGCGTGCTTCGCCGCGTAGCTCTTCTAGAAGGTCGATGCGGATATTCTCGTGATCGTCGTAATTATCCGAATCGCTTTCAAGAGGAAGAATGTATTCTTCAACAAATGCGCGTATGCGCCCTCGCAAATTTTCTGCTTCTTGGGTGAGGGTAAAATCCATGGTTCAGCCTCCTATTGCAGGGCGGAGGCTAGCCGTTTCTTATGAAACTGCAAAGGACGATGGTGTTGTTGGGGTGTTGCTTTCGTGTCGAAAATGGCCAGAATCTATCATGGGTTTTAAAGAAACCGCTTGACCCAGGTCACCCTTTTGGGGTTCAACTTCATGCACCCCGAGATTTGAGGGCGACTAAGTGTGTTCGTTCTTGATTCGTCTTGAGGTTAGGAGGGATGTCCCTCCAGGTCGGACCTGGGCCAGTGGCTTAGGCGCGATTACGATACCGATATATCTTTGGGCGCCGGAAATCGCCGTTGAATAAACGCCTTTCCTCCCTCTGAAATATTGGACTATGACAACTTCTACCCCTTTAAGGCTGCGGCTAATCTGGGGGCGGGAACTACACTGGGAAGGAATGGCAACTATGGCCAAAGGTACGGTCAAGTGGTTCAACACACAAAAGGGCTACGGCTTTATTCGTCCAGAGGACGGTGGTGCTGATGCGTTTGTACATATTTCGGCGGTTGAGCGTTCGGGACTCTCGATGCTTGACGAGGGGCAGGATGTTGAATTTGAGCTGGTTCAGCAGCGCAATGGCAAGATGGCAGCCGAAAATCTGAAGGTGGTTGGCTAAGATAGCTTAATCCACTTCGGCAAATTGGCGCCGAATTGATCAAGGCCGGGTCCCTAGGGATCCGGCCTTTTTCTTATGTGGTTGGAATTTTTAGCGCACTTTCCTTAACGCAAAACCGCATACACTTTTGCTGAAAGAGCTTTAGATCGAAGTCTCTTCCAGGAATTGGAGGTAAATCTCCTGAAGCCTTTTGACTAGCGGGCCCGGGCGCCCATCGCCGATCTGGTGATCGTCGACCTTGACGACCGGGCAAACATAAATAGAGGCACCGGTGATAAAGACCTCATCGGCGGCCAACATTTCCGCCAAGCTATAAAGACGCTCTTCCACTCGGACGTCCTTCTCACGCGCTAATGCCAAAAGCGCCTTCCGCGTCACGCCTGCCAGGATGTCGTTGGAAAGCGGGCGGGTGATGAGCTTATTTCCTTTGACGATGTAGGCGCTGGTCGCCCCGCCTTCGGTGACGAAGCCGTCCTTGATCATAAGCGCTTCATCGGCGCCGGCTTCCTTCGCCGTGCGCTTGGCGAGCACTTGTGCCAATAAGCCTACGGTTTTGATATCCCGGCGCGCCCAACGCAGGTCGGGGACGCTTTTGAGGCTAATCCCTACCTCCCCTGCCAATCTTTCAGCATCGGACTTCGTTTGCGTGAAGAAGAAGACAGTGGGGGTGAG
>CAXMNO010000101.1:0-4946 GCA_964194655.1 uncultured Acidimicrobiia bacterium | reverse complement strand
TTGTGTTGCCGTTATCTCGAGCTTTTCCGGGTTTCGAGCAAATTTTGCGCAGGCAGCCGAAGAGAGTGCTGCTCTGGTCGCGCCTTCTCCGGCGTCTAGCGAAGAGCTGCCCCAGGTCCTTTCATCGAGCGACGCCCAGCTTTATCGGAAAATCTTTGCGCTTCAAGAAAAGGGCAAGTGGAAGAAAGCCGACGAGCTTATCGCCCAGCTCGACGACAAGCGCTTAATGGGTCATGTGCTTGAGCAGCGCTACATGCACCCCACCGCATATCGCTCCAAATACAAAGAGCTGAAGGACTGGATGGGAAACTACGCGGACCATCCAGGGGCTAGGCGCGTCTATCGCCTCGCAACCAAGCGGCGGCCCGCGAATTACAGTCGTCCGAAAAAACCTATTGTAAGCCGCCTGTCCGGGGCGGCGCCCAAGTTCTACACCTACCGCTCCGCCAAGAAGCGCACGAAAGCGCAGCGCAGCCGCGTTGCCAGTATCAAACGGCAAATTAGGCGAAATATTCTAAACAGCCGCCTTACGGTCACGGAGAAGCTGCTAGCGACGCCGGAGGTTAAAAAACTTTTTGATCAGGTGGAGCTTGATTGGGGTTATGCGCAAGTCGCCTCTGGCTGGTTCTACTATGGTAAGCCTGAAAAGGCATTTGCTCTGGTTGGCCCCGCCGGGCGGCGATCGGGTGATAAAGTACCGATCGCTCAATGGATAGCGGGGCTATCGGCTTGGCGCACGGGCCGGATAGAGGAAGCTGCTTGGCATTTCGATGCTCTCGGCAATTCGGAAAACGCGTCTGATTGGCTCGTTTCAGCCGGTGCTTACTGGGCATCAAGAGCCTATACAAGACTGCGGCAGCCGGAAAAAGTCAGCGCGATGCTGCGTTTGGCTACCGAAAGAAAAAGGACTTTCTATGGTCTTTTGGCAGCAAGTGCGCTTGGCCAGGAAATCGAGTTTGATTTTGGGCGCCCGCGAATCGATGAGGTTCTTCTGGCCCGCCTTGAGGCTCGCCCGGCGGCGAGCCGCGCCCTTGGACTTATTCAAGTTGGCCAACGCGACCGGGCGGAACAAGAACTGTTGCGCTTTGGCCGCCTGCATGACGCCGATGAGGCAGAGGCTCTTTTAGTCTTGGCCGAAAAAGCCGGCATGCCGAACGTTGCCTTCAAAATTGGCAATTGGCTCTTTTATTCTGAGAATAGTTTCGCCGACGCTCAAGCGGTCGATGCAGCCCTTTATCCGATTCCCCCCTGGCAACCAACAGGCGGCTTCGAGATGGACCGCGCCTTGATCTACGCCTTTATGCGGCGTGAATCGGCCTTTAATCCGCGTGCCAAAAGCCGGGTCGGTGCACGTGGGCTTATGCAATTGATGCCGCAAACCGCCAACTACATGGCGCCCGGCAACGGGTATCATCGCGGGTCTCAAAGGAACGCACTTTTTGAGCCGAGCTTGAACCTCACATTGGGCCAACGCTATGTGACCTATCTTCTTGGGCAAAACGCGGTCAACGGCGACCTCTTCCGCTTAGCAACCGCCTACAATGGTGGCCCTGGCAATCTCGCGAAGTGGGAGCGTAAGGTGCAGGCGGGCGACGATCCACTTTATTTCATCGAATCCTTGCCATCGCGCGAAACGCGGCTATTTATCGAGCATGTGTTGGCGAATTTCTGGATCTATCGTCAGCGCCTGGGTCAGGATACGCCGTCGCGCGACCAAGCAGCTTCGAACGAATGGCCCCTTTATCTTCCTCTTGATGAAGAGCGTTCCGAGGTAGCCAAAAATGCCGCGAATTGACGAATCAAAGCCATTCCTTGCCGTCAACATTGTCGTCCTAACCGTTTCCGATACGAGAACACGTGAAGACGATACCTCTGGTGACAGACTGGAATCGATGATCTTGGCTGATAACCACAAGGTCGTTGGGCGCGAAATCATCAAGGATGACCGCGCGGTGATTGCGGAGAAACTTAGAGGCTATGCGCATGACCCTGAAGTCGATGTGATAATCACAACCGGCGGGACGGGCGTCACGGGACGCGACGTCACACCTGAAGCCTTCAAGGACGTCATGGACAAGGAAGTCGAAGGCTTTGGGGAGCTTTTTCGCTCGGTCAGCTTCGATAAAGTCGGCACCTCCACCATGCAAAGCCGGGCTATCGGTGGGGTTTTGGACGGAACGTATATCTTTGCTCTGCCTGGTTCCCCATCTGCTTGTAAAGACGGCTGGATGGAAATTCTCCGCTACCAGCTCGATGTGCGTCATCGGCCCTGCAACTTGGTCGAACTTATGCCGCGCTTGAAGGAGCACTTGTAGAGCACTTCTAATGATCCCTCGATCATGCAAATCTCTCTAAGCTCTTATCGTTACGCACTTTCCGGGCGCAAAACCGCACACACTTTTGCTGAAAGTGCTCTAACGCGCCTTTTTCGCCAGCGGCGATAATCTTCGCCGTCGTCGACATCTTCCAAAACTTCGAGAAGTGCGACCTTTTGACCTTGAAGGTTCGTTTTCGTGTCTTTGAGCGTGTGCGGACTGGACCAGCGCACCCCAGCAAAGGGGATGGAGATGTGCGGCCTGCGCCGGGCACCAATCAACCAGTAGCCGCCGTCCATGCCAGGGCCAAGAACCCAGTCGTTTTCACCCAACGCGCCGAAAGCCTCAGCGACGTGACGAGGCGCAATATCCGGGATGTCAGATCCGATGATCACCACAGGACCCGGCGGCAGGATTTGAAAAAGACGCCCCATACGCTGGCCCAGATCACCGCGCGCCTGCGAGATAACAGAGCCTTTGAATGGCCATAGCCCCTTGGCGCGCACTTCATGCTCCGGCGTAATCGCAAGCCATAGGTCCCAACGCGGATCGGGCGAAAGACGGCGCAATAAACGAGCCACCGAGGTGCGATAAAAACGGCCGGCCTCGCACGCACCGACGTCTCGTGCCAGACGCCTTTTACCTGTACCGATCCTCGGCGTACGAGCCATGATTACCAGGTTATTGCGCAAATTCGTGCCTTTACCTATCAGCCATAAAGCCGCTGCAGGAGGTTCTGTGGCAGGCCCAGAAAATACAGCGACAAAATTATCAGATTTCGCAGCGGCCGCTTAACCCAGCCATCGCGGCGATAACGCACCGATGAGGTCATAGCCGGCACGTCCAGCTCGACCAAACGCTTGCGCCCAATGCGCCTGGCAAAATCGACGTCCTCCATCAGGCCAAGAGCGCGAAAACCGCCAAGCGAATTGTAAAACGTTCGGGAGATCAAAAGTCCCTGGTCCCCATATGGAAGACCAAGTCGTTGGCTCCGCCAGCGCGCTAGTTTTTCAATGCGCCGTGCCCGCGGGTCGGGATCATCGAGCTTGAAACGAAAGGCCGCAGCTAACTCGAGAGGCACACCAATTTTCGATCCCCCAGGGGCCTTGGAAGTGAAATCGAGAACAGCATCGACCCAGCCGTCGGCCAGCTTCGTATCGGCATGAAGAAAAAGGAGCCAATCGCTATTGGCTGCCGCCCCGCCTGCAGCGAGCTGCGCACCGCGCCCCTTTTCGCATCGAATGATCTTGGCGCCCGCTGCCCTTGCAATCACCGGCCCAGCATCCGTCGATCCTGCGTCCGCAATCAAAATTTTCAGATCGTGGCCCGCTTCTCGCCATTGCTCGAGTGCCGCCAAAGTCTTAGGCAGCGATGAGGCGGCGTTCAGCGTTGGAATGACAACGGAAAGCTCCAAAGTTCTTTACTCTTTCAGCAGAGGCTCTAAGGCTCACCTTTTAACCTCGGCAAAGCGTTCATGCCAAGGTCATTGTCAAAACAAAATGTTCTTGTTTTGTTCGTTTAATTGCTTTACATTTCCCGGATGACCGGCGAACCTATTGAAATCCACACAAAGCAGTTGAAAGGACGTGCGGCGCTCTCGAATGCCAGTGGCAGGTATGAGTGCCAGCAATATGTGGCGACCGAGGATGATTGGCCGGGGGATGGCGAGGACGAACTCAACACCGACCTCCAGACGCGAGTAGCCCCCGATCGTAGTCGTAGCATCATAGCCAAAAACCAGTCTCCAGACATTCCCTTCGATCGCTCGATCAATCCTTACCGGGGGTGCGAGCACGGCTGCATTTATTGTTTTGCGCGCCCTGGCCACGCTTGGCTTGGCCTCTCGCCCGGTCTTGATTTCGAGACGAAACTTTTCGCCAAGCACGGCGCACCGGAGCTCCTCAGAAAGGAGTTGAGCCGCAAGGGTTACAAGCCACGCATTATTGCGTTGGGCACAGCCACCGACCCCTACCAGCCCATCGACAGGCGTCTCAAGATCACTCGGCGGATTTTGGAAGTGTTAGCAGAGGCATCGCACCCCGTCTCAATCGTCACCAAGTCCAATCTCGTGCTGCGCGATGCGGATATTCTAAGTGAAATGGCAAAGCGTAACCTCGCCAAGGTTTATTTGTCCGTGACGTCGCTGGACCGCAACCTCTCGCGCATTATGGAACCGCGCGCGCCAACACCCTTAAGGCGTCTGGAGGCTATTGAGGGACTAGCTGCAGCAGGAATTCCCGTTGGCGTTTTAAATGCGCCTTTGATCCCCGCGATAAACGATGCAGAGATTGAGGAGCTTTTGAAAGCCACGGCAAGTGCGGGGGCGAAGAGTGCCAGCTACGTTCTGCTTCGCCTGCCACTTGAAATAAAAGACCTCTTTGAGGAATGGCTGGAAGCGAACTTTCCGGATCGTAAAAAACGAGTTTTGAATTTGATCCGCGAAACGCGCGGCGGCGCACTCTATGACGCGAACTGGGGAAAGCGCATGAAGGGTGAAGGCCACTATGCAAAACTAATCGCGGATCGCTTTCGTCTGGCTAGCAAGCGTTATGGCCTGGGAGCGCGCGATTGGGATCTCTCCGTTGAACACTTCCAAGCCCCCGGACGCGACGAAAATCAGCTTACTCTTTT
>CAXMNO010000100.1:0-5314 GCA_964194655.1 uncultured Acidimicrobiia bacterium | reverse complement strand
GGTTTGAAAGTTGAGCGCGGCGACCATGTGATAGCGTTGGGCGGCGGTGTCATCGGCGACCTTGTTGGTTTTGCAGCCGCCGTGACCCTGCGGGGAATGGGCTTTATCCAGATCCCAACGACTCTTTTAGCGCAAGTTGATAGCTCCGTTGGTGGCAAAACAGGCATCAATTGCTCTTGGGGCAAAAACCTCATCGGTGCCTTTCACCAGCCCGCTCTGGTTTTGGCCGATAGCGATATCCTCATGACTTTACCAAAGCGTGAGCTCTTGGCCGGCTACGCGGAGGTCGTCAAATACGGCTTGATTTCCGACAGCTCGTTTTTCGCTTGGCTGGAAGGTCATGGACCATCCCTTCTTGAGGGAGAGCAAAGCCTCCTCCACCACGCAGTCATAGAGAGCTGCCGCATGAAAGCCGATGTCGTTGCCGAGGACGAGCGGGAAACTGGGCGCCGCGCGCTCTTAAACCTAGGTCATACCTTCGGTCATGCTCTTGAAGCGGAGGCGGGCTATTCAGGCCTCCTGCTGCATGGGGAGGCTGTCGCTCTCGGCATGGTTCTGGCATTTGATCTCTCTGTGCATCTGGGTCTGTGCCCGGCGGCAGACGCCGATCGCGTACGGCGCCATTTGGGCCTGGTGGGCCTACCCACGGGTGCCGAGCACACGCCGGGGCTCGCTTGGGATCCGCACCGTCTTCTGGGTCACATGAGCCGCGATAAAAAAGTAAGCGGCGGTCGCATTACCTTCATCCTGGTGCGCGGTATCGGTAAAGCCTTCATCGATACCGATGTTCCCTTAGAGCGGGTCCTTCAGCAATTAACCGTAGCCGCGGCGTGACCACAGCTATGCAGCGATCAATGCAACAGGCAAAAGTTTAGGGGCTATGGAACTAACCCTATTAATCTCTCTTGGTACGATATTCTTACTGCTCATCTTATCGGCCTTTTTCTCTGGGTCCGAGACATCGCTAACGGCGGCCTCGCGTCTTCGCATGCATAACCTGGAGCAATCGGGCAATGCCAGGGCAAAGCTCGTCAATCAGCTCCTCGCGAGAAAGGAGCGTCTGATCGGCGCCATTTTGCTCGGAAACAACCTCGTCAATATTTTGGCGTCAGCACTCGCGACCAGTATCTTGATTGGTATCTTTGGTGAGGCAGGCGTTGCTTATGCGACTATCGCGATGACGCTGCTTGTGCTGATTTTCTCAGAAGTAATGCCGAAAACCTATGCGTTTCAAAACGCCGACCGGCTAGCGCTTGCCGTTGCCCCGATCTTGCGGCTGATCGTCGTGGTGTTCGGCCCCGTTACAGAGAGTATCTACTTCATCGTCCGTTTGACGCTGCGTTTGTTTGGCGTTGATTTACAAAATACCAGCTCGGCAGATGAGGCTGAAGAAGAGCTGCGCGGCGCGATCGATCTACATATAGGCGAAAGCGAAGAGGAGCGTCACGAACGCGAGATGCTGCGCTCGATTCTCGATCTGGCCGAGGTATGGGTCGAGGAAATCATGGTCTATCGCCGTGATGTCATTGCCCTCAACATCGATCTACCCTCCGCTACAATTGTCGAGGAGGTCCTGAAAAGCCCCTACACCCGCATACCTTTGTGGCGCGAGGAGCCTGACAACATCGTGGGAGTCCTGCATGCAAAGGCGCTACTTCGCGCTGTGCAGCAAGCGCATCAATCCACAGTGGAAGAGACCGGGGAAGCTGACGGCGGCCGCCTCGATATTGAAGCAATTGCGAGTGATCCCTGGTTTATACCCGAGACCACCGACCTCCTCTCGCAACTTCAAGCCTTTCGCAGCCGCCATGAGCACTTCGCCATCGTGGTCGATGAATATGGCGAATTCCTCGGCATCGTGACATTGGAAGATATTCTAGAAGAAATCGTTGGCGATATTGCCGACGAGCACGATATCGAGATCGAGGGCGTTCTGGTCGAAAAGGACGGCTCGGTCGTCGTTGATGGCCGGGTTACGATTCGCGATATCAACCGTCGCTTCGACTGGCGCCTGCCCGATGAAGACGCGGCAACCGTCGCGGGCCTTGTGCTGCATGAGGCGCGTATCATTCCTGGGGAAGGCCAGGTCTTCGCCTTTCATGGCTTCGCCTTCGAAATATTGAAGCGCCGACGCAACCAAATCATCTCCGTAAAATTGACGCCTCTCGCCAAAGCGGAAGACCAGAAAACCGAGAACGGCCAGCCTTAAGTTGGTTGACCCATGATGATGCTGTCTGTCACACTTCGACTATCACAGGTTTAAGACAGTCGAGGCGAAAACCCCCTAAAGGAAGAAAGCCTCGTAAAGGAGGGATGATGCATCGGAAAATCGTTCCCGATATTGTCAAAGATCAGAAGATCGAATTGCTAGCGCAAACCACGACGGTTCGTAAAGCTTCAAAGTACATGGCAGAAAGGCACATAGGCGCGATCCTTCTCGGCGAAGGGGATCGTCTTATCGGGATTTTTACCGAACGCGATGTTTTAACACGCGTCGTTGCCAAGGGGCTTGATCCGGATTCAACCACAGTTGGTCAGGTCATGACCAAGGACCCGGACACAGTAGGCCCCGATGAAGAGGCCATGGCCGCGCTTGATCGCATGCGCGAAAAAGGCTATCGCCACCTTCCCATAGCAGATGGGGGGCGGGTCGTCGGAATTATCTCCATCCGCGATCTCTATGCCGCGGTTAAGCAGGAGCTGGAAAGCGACATTAAGCAGCATGAAGCCTTTATCTTCGATACAGGCTATGGCGGCGGTTGATTGAATCTGACTAATGAGGCTCTTCGGGCATGAAGCGCAAATCGCCGTGAAGTTCTTGCGCTGAAGCTTGACTTTTCGCTATTGGCCTAGGCTAGGTTGGTGCGCCACCTTCACCACCGAACATCGTTAAATCGATACCTTCGCTAGGTGATCGACAAGCTGGATCTATCACCGCTGGAGTGTTCTATGCCTTTATCTCCCCCGACCGCGCGCAATGAAATGCATCGACGCGCTTACGATTTTCGAGGTTTCCAGCGGGCTGATGGCCTTTGGGATATCGAAGGGACGCTTTCAGACACCAAAAGTTACCCATTCACAAACAATTATCGCGGAGAAATTCAGCCAGGCGAAGCTCTGCACGGCATGTCGTTGAGAATAACGATAGACGAGGATTTTGAGGTAATCGATATCGAGGCTGCCATCGACGATAGCCCCTTTGCGGTCTGTCCGGCTATCGCACCCACCTTCAAGCGCATGATCGGCGTGCGAATCGGCGCCGGATGGCGTCGTGAGATCCGCAGCCGCGTCGGTGGCGTTCAAGGCTGCACTCATTTGGTCGAGATGTTAGGTGCGCTTGCAACCGTCGCGTACCAAACGCTTTATCCGGTGCGAGCTAAAAACCGCAAGGAAGAGCCGCGAAAAGATAAGCCAGGCCTCCTTAATTCCTGCCATGCGTTCGATAGCGCGGGAGAAATCGTCAAAGAAACCTGGCCTGACTTCTATACCGGTGATTAAGGCCGGAAATGAGAATGTCTAAGTTGCGGCAATGGACGGCGGGTTTCTTCAACGCCCGTTCAAAGCTTCATGGAAGGTACCGTGACCGGCCGAAGCATGCCCTTCCTCGGTTGCGGCCGACCTGAAGTATTTTACGACATAAGAACGCAGTGCTGCTGTCAGTGTGGATTCTACACGGCGTTGATCGATCGTATAGCACAACTCGCCAAGACCCGTGCGCTCGCGGCTACAAATTTCGGCAATCGAATCCCACATCGTCTGCTCCAAGCGCAGCGAAGTACGGTGACCGTTCATTGTCACATTCCTGCTAATCAATGTACTGATCAAACCTTCTGACCCCTCCAAGCGGCGCTTCGACGGACCGTCCCTTTGGATCTTCATGCTTTCCATTTTGACCCGTTACTCACTGTTACGACCGGTTGGTTTTTTAGATTGCCGAACAGTATGTAAATTTCAACCAAAAAGGAAAGCAATTATTTGGTTGCAATATGCAGTTCGTTTTTCCCTTGTCCCTCAAAAATGAACGGTTCGGATCCCTCCGGTTCGGCTTGCTTTCTTGTCTCGATTGGATGTCAGAGCCATAATATGAGCAGCTTGAAAAATTGATCGTGACCAGCAAGGCCTTAATTAAGTGGCGGAGAGCTTAGAATTTTCAAATGAGAGGCAGCGGCTCTGCGATGTGCCTGAATGCCCCGAATCCGGGCTCTATCGGGCCCCGATATCGCGTGGAAATTTGAGAAGCTACTATTGGTTCTGCCTTGAGCATGTCCGATATTATAACCAAGCCTGGGACTACTATAAGGGGATGGGTGAAGCCGAAATAGAAAGCGACCGGCGTTTCGACGTCGTTTGGCGTCGGCCAAGTTGGAAAATGGGGCCCGATTATAAAGGCCAACAAGCGACCACCGACGCGGTTAGGGACGATTTCGAGCTTTTCGGTAAAGCCTCTAAATCCGGGAGAAAACGTCCAGAAACGCCCGAGATTAAAGCTCTACAGACACTTGGCCTCGAGGCTGATGCGGATCTAGCGACAGTAAAGGCGCGCTACAAAACCCTAGCGAAAAAGTTTCATCCTGACCGAAACGGGGGTGACACGTCCGCTGAAGAGCGCCTAAAGAAAGTGAACCAAGCCTATAGTCTTCTCAAAAAAAGCTTTACGTCTTAGCTTCGGCTTGCCATCTCTACTTTGAAAGCCAATGTCAGCTCTGCCTTAATAGTGGAATATTGAACGATGTCTTCGCAAGTAGTCAGCGGTGAAATCCCATCTCATGGGCCCGATATCACCGTTTCGGTACGTCAAACCTTCGGTCTCGATAGCGATATGGAAGTCCCGGCCTTCTCGCAAGGCAACGACTATGTGCCGGAATTCGATGAAAGTTATTGCTTCGACCGCGACACGACGCTCGCCATTTTAGCCGGTTTTGCACATAACCGGCGCGTTATCGTCCAAGGCTATCACGGCACTGGGAAGTCCACCCATATTGAGCAGGTTTCGGCTCGCCTAAATTGGCCATGCATCCGAATTAACCTGGATAGCCACATCAGCCGGATCGATCTGATCGGCAAGGATGCCATCGTCTTGAAAGAAGGCGTCCAGGTAACGGAATTCCGCGAGGGCCTCTTGCCTTGGGCGCTGCAACGTCCAACCGCCCTAGTTTTCGACGAATATGATGCAGGGCGCCCCGACGTTATGTTTGTGATCCAGCGCGTGCTGGAGGTTGATGGCAAAATGACCTTGCTGGATCAAAATAAGGTCATTCGCCCGCACTCCGCATTCCGTCTTTTTGCGACGGCTAATACTGTCGGGCTTGGCGAT
>CAXMNO010000099.1:0-7442 GCA_964194655.1 uncultured Acidimicrobiia bacterium | reverse complement strand
TAGTGCTATCCCTCTGCACATCAGTTTCAAGATGCGCGTCAATTTCTTCCTCGCCCCCTCCTAAAATATCGTTGTCCGATTGATCATCGTCCGATTCTGCAGCTCTCGTCATTTCTTTAGTGCCGCCGACCTCGTGATCTGATGCCTCAGCATCATCGTCGCCTTCTTCCTGGCCGCCGAAATCAGCGGCAAGAAGTGCATCGATGTTCTCGGAAAACTCCTCTTCCTCGTCGCCGTCTTCAGCATCGATGGCTTCATCGGCATCAAAAAGCCGACCGCGTGCACTCAGCGAGGTGACGGCTGGACGCGCATCAATAAGGCCAGCGGCCTTCAATTCATCGAAACCTGGCAGGGAATCGAGGGATTGGAGCCCGAAGTGATCCAAGAAATCCTGCGTCGTCCCCCAGGTCACTGGTTTTCCAGGCGTTCGCCTTCGTCCCTTTGGCTTGATCCAGTCTAGCTCTAGCAGCAGATCAAGTGTTCCTCTGGATAGGGAAACACCGCGAATTTCCTCGACTTCAGCGCGTGTGATCGGTTGGTGATAGGCAATGATCGCCAATATCTCTGTCGCGACGCGGCCAAGTTTACGCGACGTCGTCTCTTCCAGTTTCATGGCACTAGCGAGATCGGGTGCTGTTCGAAAGGCCCAGGCAGGACCAATATTGACGAGTTGGATGCCCCTATTCTCGTAAAGTCCTTTTAATTCCTCCAACAAGGGCTCCAATGCCGTGCCTTCGGGAAAGTGGCGCTCTAGTTGCGTAAGATTTAAGGGCTCGCTAGATGCGAACAATAAAGCCTCTAGCAGCCGAATCCTCTCAAAATGCTCATTCATCGATCTTGGCTGCCCTCTTCGCTCGATTCACGCAAGTAAATTGGCCCAAAGACCCCGTCTTGGCGGATTTTCAATTTCCCTTCCCGACACATTTCCAGGGATGCGGAGAATGTTGCCGCCAAGGCCGAGCGCATCATCAATCCATCGCCCAGATCGCTGGGAAGAAACGCTGAAAGGCTCGTCCATCCCGGCATTTTACCCAGAATTGTGCGAAGCCTCTCAATCGCTTCGTCGACGGAATAGAGATCCATCGGCTGTATTCGTAGGCTGCGCGCCTCCACCCGGACTTTGTTGCGCGCATAGGCTTTAAGAAGCTCATAGAATGAGACCTCGTAGCGGCTTTTGTGGATCACCTCAATGGGGTCGCCGGAACCGCGCGCAAAAAAGTCGGTGCCTAACTGTGGCAGGTTCATTAGGTTTTCAGCCGAATCGCGCATGGCCTGCAGGCGCTGTAGTTGATATTTTAGCACCGCCGCTAATTCGGCCCCGCTAGGTTCTTCCTCGCCTTCCGGTGTCGGCAAAAGAAGCCGTGATTTTAGGTATGCAAGCCAGGCGGCCATAACGAGATAATCGGCCCGCAGTTCCAATCTGATGCTTTTAGCTTTGCGTACAAATTCAAGATATTGATCAGCCAACTCCAAGATTGAAATGTTGACGAGATCAACCTTCTGGGTCCTAGCCAAATCCAAGAGGACATCGATCGGGCCTTCATAGCCCTCGATATCAAGCTGGAAAGCGCCCATTTCGTTGCGTGCCGGGCTCTCCATATCCTCTTCGAATTCGTCGCTCATCTTAAAATCCCAGGCTTGCCCGGATCACCTCAGGACAAGACCCTCATCGCGCTAGCACCGCGATCTCCCTGAAAAACGGCAAGATCCAGTTATACGGAGTCCCAATCAGCCATTGGAATAGATTGATGTCCAGCCCCATTTGCCGTGAAACCATGGGTAAAAGGATAATTGCGCCAATCAAAATGAGAAAGCCATACCGTTCAAGGCGCGCCAAGAGTAGAGCAGGCTCCCTAGGCAATAAGCCAATGGCAACCCTGCCACCATCGAGCGGTGGTAAAGGAAGCATATTAAAAAGAGCCAAAAGGAGGTTCAGGCGGACAGAATTCCAGCAATTGTCCTTCCACCATTCCCCAGCCATTTCCGGCAAGAACCAAGCGACGTTCAACAGTAAAGCTGAAAAAAGCGCGATAATCACATTCGCACCAGGCCCCGCAGCAGCGACCCAGACCATATGACGGCGCGGGTGGCGCAAGCGTGCGACCGCCACGGGAACGGGCTTGGCAAATCCGAAAAGAAAGGGCGCCTTAAGAAGGATAAGAATCGCAGGCAATAGCACCGTACCGATGGGGTGAATGTGCCTTAGGGGATTTAGGCTAAGCCGCCCCTGCTTTTGAGCGGTATCGTCGCCAAAATAATAGGCTGTATAGCCGTGTGCCGCCTCGTGCAGCGTGATAGCAAAGAGTGCGGGGAGAACCCAGACCGAGGTCTGATAGAGAAGCTCTTCCAAGCTAATATCAATCATTACTGGTCACCAACCCAAGAAGGCCTTCCAATTCCACGAGCAAGGCCTTGGCATCACAAGGTCCTGGACCCTTTGCTATAAGTTGTCGTCCGACGGCGAACCTTCTTTTAGCGTCCGCTGTCATATTTGGCGTTACCTCGGCCACTGCTATCATCTCATCACGCTTGCCATTGCAATGCAGCGCCACGTCACAGCCTGCAGCAATCGCCGCTTTCGCGCGCGTTCCAAGCGTACCCGATAGAGCTTGCATCGAGAGGTCATCGGATAAAAGCAGCCCGTCAAATCCCAGTTCATCCCGAATCATATGGGACACGATGTGCTTAGAGGTCGTTGCAGGTTCTTCTTGGTCGAGGGCTTCGAAAATAACATGGGCCGTCATGCCCCACGGCAACCCTCCAAGCACCTTAAACGGCACAAAGTCCGTCTCCGATAGGCATTCATGGGAGGCTGTAACGCGAGGTAACTCAAAATGGGAATCGACAACCGCGCGGCCATGACCTGGAATATGCTTAATCACAGGTAACACCGCGCCCGCCATCAGACCTTCGGCTGCGGCCTGGCCGAGTTCAGCAATAACCTGTGGATTCCGGCCATAGGCCCGATCCCCAATGACATCATGGGCACCTTGCTGAGGCACATCTAGAACCGGCAGGCAGTCTACGTCGATACCCAGAATACGCAGCTCGTCTGCAATCAATCGCGTATTTATCCAAAGCGCTCGGCGTGCCTTTTCTGGATCTTTTTCGTAAAGATCGGCGAAAACAGCGCCCGATGGTGCCTGGCGCCAATAGGGTGGCCCCAACCTTTGAACGCGCCCACCTTCTTGATCAATCAATACTGGGGCCGAAGGCCGGTTAACCGAGGCACGCAAGTCTTCCACCAGCGACTTAACCTGGTCAGGTGTATCGCAATTGCGCTTAAATAGAATAAAGCCCAGAGGATCTTGCTCGCGAAAAAACGAACGTTCCCAATCGGTTAAAGCTATTCCTTCGCATCCAAAAATAACGGCCTTGGAATTTATAGAATTTTCCCCAAGTTCAGAACCGAGTAAGGAATTTTCGTCGTCCACCGACGGTCCCCCGCAATCACAGGCGGACCCGGCATAATCGCCGGAACCGCCAAATCCAAAACAACTAAATCAGATAATTGGTAAACCTGGGAACAGCACTTAAGCTAGCTTTTTTTATTCTTCAGGAGGCAGCCCTGGTTTTTCACCTTCAATTGCGCGCAAACATCCGATGCTGTGGCTTTGGTCGGGAATGGGCCTGCTTGAATGCGATAATATGTATTTCCATTCACGACAGCCTCTTCAACAATCAATTTCATATCGCCAAGGAGGTTAGGGAATCTCTTTTTTAAGCGGCTCCCATCCCGATCCACACCATCGCGATTTTTTACTGAGGCTAACTGGAGCAAAAAGCCGCTATCGGTGGGAATCTGCACCAATTGTTCGACAACTTGATCGATTGTTTTTTGAGGCTTCGCCGGCGCATTTTCGGCTGCTTCCTCCGCCGTCTTGATCTGCTCGATCGCGTCACTCACCGTGGGCGGTGTCGCCTCAGCCACCTCGGCGGAGTTATCAGAAGGCTGCTCCGTTTCCGCCGCCACCACTATTGGTGAGGTCGAAGCGATCTTAGTCGCTGGCTCAATGGCTTTAGGTTCTTCAGGGGGTGGCAACAGGTGTTCCACCGTTTGCCCATCAGCTACATCTAGGCCATCGTTCAAAACGGCTTTGTCACGATGTTGAATTGTAAGCCCGCCTTCGTCTGCTGGCTTGTCTTTCACTTTCCCCGCCGGCGCGCTTAGGACGGGAAGAGAAGCAGCGGTCGCAGAATTACTTTTGGCCCCGCCGTAAAAGTGCCACACAGCGCCACCGACCATTGCCACCACAGCAATCGACAAAAAGATCGGTAACACCTTGCTCTTACGCTTCAGATTTTGCTCCAAATGAGCCGTCTCCTCTTCG
Source organism: uncultured Acidimicrobiia bacterium (assembly GCA_964194655.1). Classification (GTDB taxonomy): domain Bacteria; phylum Pseudomonadota; class Alphaproteobacteria; order Kiloniellales; family Kiloniellaceae; genus JAJFGK01. Next base: position 3,111 of record CAXMNO010000099.1, on the reverse strand, counting down.
AACGACCCCATGTCCCCCCCCTCGCGATCGCCATCTCTGGAGGCGAAATGCTGCCAAAATTTATCGACTGCTGCGCTGTCTTCTTCCCAATCACCAGTTTGCCGATCGCGCTCAGCTCTCAATTTTCCGCTCATTATCTCATCTCCTCGACCGGCTCGACGCCAAAGATCTCCAGCCCCGAGGCGATAACAAACGCGACCGCTTGTATCATAGCCAAACGTGCCGCCGTTAGCGCCTCATCCTCGGGCAATAAAAACCTCAAGCCGGCATTCTCCTTGCCCTTAGTCCAAAGCCCATGAAAGGCCGCTGCCAGATCGAATAGATAAAATGCCACCCGATGCGGCTCATAGGCCTCTGCTGCCGACTCGAGCAGCCTAGGCCAATTGGTTAAAAATTTTATCAAATCCAATTCACTATTATCGATCAATAAATTGAGGTCGGTGTGGGATAGAGACACACCATCTTGTGGTATGCCTGGCATGGCCTCGGCCGCGTGCCTAAGAACTGAGCAACAACGGGCGTGGGCATATTGGACATAGAAGACAGGATTATCGCGACTTTGCTCTAAAACCTTAACAAGATCGAATTCCAAAGGCGCGTCATTTTTCCGGGTCAGCATAATGAAGCGCACGACATCCTTGCCAACTTCATCGATAACGGAACGCAGCTTCACAAAGTTGCCGGAGCGCTTCGACATTCTAACAGGTTCCCCATCGCGTAGCAGGGTAACGAGTTGGCAAATCCGAACGTTGAGATCCCCTTCCCCATTTGTCAGCGCCTTAACGCCCGAGCGCATGCGCTTGACATAACCGCTATGATCCGCGCCCCAGATATTGATCATCTTGTTGAAGCCACGGTGATATTTATCAAGGTGGTAAGCCAAGTCCCCTGCAAAATAGGTCCAGTTGCCATCGGCTTTCTTCAAAGGTCGATCGATATCGTCACCGAAATTGGTGGAGCGGAATAAAAGCTGCGGTCTTGGCTCCCAATCATCGGGAAGCTTACCCTTCGGCGGTTCAAGGACGCCCGTGTAGAGCAAGCCGCTCTTTTCCAGTGTCTCCACCACCGCATCGACGCCACCGGCTTCGACAAGCGCGCGTTCCGATGAATAAACCGCCTGCACCACACCCAGCGCTGCGAGGTCCTCGCGAACGACTTCCATTAGATGATTGATCGCGAACTGGCGGATTTCATCCAGCCATTCCGGCCGAGGTAAATCGCGCCACTTGTCACCATCACGCGCGGCCAGTGCGGCCCCAACATCTTTCAAGTATTCGCCAGGATATTTGCCCTCGGGAATCTTGCCAATTTCCTCGCCCAACGCCTCGCGGTAGCGCAGAAAAACAGAATCGGCCAAAACATCGACTTGGCTACCGGCATCGTTGATCAAAAATTCGCGGGTGACATCAAAACCGACCTTTTCCAGCAAGGCCGCAAGCGCATCACCGATAATCGCACCGCGAGCATGACCCACAGTCAAGGGCCCGGTCGGATTGGCCGAAACATATTCGACATTGACCTTTTCTTTTTGGCCTAAATTGCTGCCACCATAGTTTTTGCCGGCCTTTAGGATCTCAGCAAGCTGGCTATGCCAAACCTCAGCGCGGATACGCAGATTGATAAAGCCTGGTCCAGCGATCTCATAAGCCGCCACATCGGGGTGTTTTTCAAGTCTTTGCGCTAGAATATCGGCGAGATCACGGGGCTTCTTTCCAGCAGCTTTTGCCAAAACCATCGCGGCATTGGTTGCAAGATCGCCATGATTGCTATCACGTGGCGGCTCGACGGCAACTCGCGAGGTATCCAGGCCGCTAGGCAGCTCACCTTCGCTCGCCATGGCACCAATAATGTCAATTAAGCTGGCGCGAAAAGCTTTATGGTAGTTCATTCTTCAAAGACCTTAATACCAAAGAAATTTTTATATTCCCGCAGGGCGTAGCGATCCGTCATACCAGCGATATAGTCGGCGACCAAGCGCGCGCGCCTCGGCTCCTCAAGCGCCATGGCCTGATCACGCCATTCCTCTGAGAGACTTTCTGGATGAGCGAAATACTGCCGGAATAAGCCGCGCACAACCTCTTTTGCTTGGTCCATAATAACCATGACACGCTCATGACGGTACATGCGCTGGAAAAGAAAAGACCGGATCTCTCGAATTTGTGTGATGAAGTCTGAATTAAAGGCCACCAATGGCCGTTCTGCCCGACGGATATCGTCCACACTTTGAGGTTCCAGGCTGGAAATTCTCTGCTCCGTCTCCACGACCAGATTTTCCACCATTTCACCGATCAACCGGCGGATCACCTCGTGGACCAGGCGCGAGGGGTGAAGTCCTGGATATGCTTGATCCAATTCAGCCAGAATTTCGCTTAACCGCGGGAGCTCACGCAGGTCATCGAGTGAAAAGAGCCCAGCACGAATGCCATCATCGATGTCGTGATTGCAGTAGGCAATATCATCGCTCAAGGCTGTGACTTGCGCTTCCAAAGAAGCATAGCTTTCAAGCTCAAGATCCATCTTTTGGTGAAAGGCCGCGATGGTCGCAGGGATACCGTGGGCCGTAGCAATCGGGTCGGCATTTGGGCCACGAAGGGGACCATTATGTTTTGCAAGGCCTTCCAGCGTCTCCCAGGTCAAATTGATACCATCGAATTCAGCGTGGCGGCGCTCCAAAAGCGTCACGATTCGAAAGGTTTGCTCGTTGTGATCGAAGCCGCCGTATTCGGCCATTTCATGGTCTAGGGCATCCTCACCTGCGTGCCCGAAGCAGGTATGGCCAAGATCGTGGGCAAGCGCCAAGGCTTCGGCCACATCCTCGTTCAGTCCAAGGCGGCGGCAAATCGACCGGGCGATCTGTGCGACCTCTATAGAGTGGGTCAGCCGCGTGCGATAATAATCGCCCTCGTGATAAATAAAGACCTGCGTTTTGTGTTTTAAGCGCCGAAAGGCACCGGAATGAATAATCCGGTCCCGGTCACGTTGAAAACAGTCACGGTGGGCACTTTCGGGCTCTTTATAAAGACGCCCTTTATTTCGGCTGGGTAAGCACGCGTACAGCTTCAGCCCCCGAAGTTCTCGCGAATGACAAATCATGTCGCGGACCCTAAGATC
>CAXMNO010000098.1:0-4947 GCA_964194655.1 uncultured Acidimicrobiia bacterium | reverse complement strand
TCGATCTCTTTGAACCGACACCCTATCTGACCTTCTCCATCCATCTTGATGGCCTGGAGGAAGAGCATGACCGCGCGGTCAATCAAAAGGGTGTCTTTAAAAAGGCAATTGCGGCAATCAAGATGGCCCGCGACCGTGGCTTTCGGGTGAACGTCAACTGTACGCTTTTCGATAATACCAAGGCGCATGAGGTTGCTGAATACCTTGATTATGTCCGCGATCTTGGTGTCGAAGGTGTGACGATTTCACCGGGCTACGCCTATGAGCGCGCGCCGGACCAGCAGCATTTTCTTGGCCGCCAGCGTACGAAAGAGCTCTTCCGTGATATTTTCCGCCGGGGCAAGGGGCGCAATTGGCGCTTTAGCCAATCAACCCTTTTCTTGGATTTTCTGGCCGGAAACCAAGAATACCGCTGCACGCCGTGGAGCAATCCGACACGCAATGTCTTTGGCTGGCAAAGGCCCTGTTATCTGATCAACGAAGGCTATGCGCCGACTTTCTCCGCTCTTATGGAGGAGACGGACTGGGACACCTACGGGACCGGGAACTACGAGAAATGTGCCAACTGCATGGTGCACTGCGGCTATGAGGGAACGGCGGTGGAAGATACCGTCAAAAACCCCTTGAAGGCTTTGAAAGTATTCTTGAAGGGGGTTCGGACCGATGGTGCCATGGCACCGGAAATTGACCTCTCCTCCCAACGCGCCGCTGAATACAGCTTTGAGGAATTCGTTTCAGATGCGGCGCATTCTTCCGCGAAGGATAGTGGGTCGGTTGCCTCAAAGCGGGCTGCGGAATAGCGCTTGGGCGAGGGGTGAATACCCCTCCAGCGTTTGATGTGCGCGCAACGAGTTCGCTTCTAAACAACGTAGCTTCCGGTAGTTCCAGGGACTAAGCGCAAGGCGGAAAGCGATCAGCGCTTTCCTTGGGCGACCATCACGGCCAATCGATCCTCGCACAATACTGGGAAGAGACGTTCCAGCATCATCGACGACGCTGCGGAGAGCCAAGAAGGGCACCTTCTCTTCCCATGCAATACAAGCGATGGCGTGGCTTTCCATATCGACCAGCATCGCCTCCCCACTCACATGATGCAGCCAGGCCTTTAGGCGTGGGCTGGTGACGGCCCAGTCACTGCCAGCAAAGCGTCCGCTTATCAGCTGGCTTTCAGATTGACTGGCCGCCTGGACGACACTTTCATGCCAGCCCTCATCGCAGGGCAGAAGGTGGTGTTGCGGTGTAAAAATACTGGTTGCGAGGACGCCGTCACCCACCTTAAGCATGGGGTCGAGCCCACCTGCGACTCCGAAACTGATTAAGGCGGAAGCCCCTTCGCGAAGCAAGTCCCGCGCCTTTTGCCCGGCCCGACGTGCGGATGCACCGGCAACCGCGATCAAAGGTTTGGGGATATCGCCTGGTAGACCTTCGGCAAGCCTCTCCGCGACACGGGCTTCTGAGGCAAGCCCGGTAATCAACCCCACGGGTCTTCGAGCGGTCATGAGAAATCGCTCGTTATAGGCCGTGAGCGACTTTGCGCGAATTGCCTCGCATCAAGTTGCGATAGCGGGCAACGGCCCAGAGCGGAAAGTAGGCAGCATAGCCGTGGTATTTCAGCATGAAGACCTGGGGGAACCCAGTGCCCGTCCAGTGCTCTTCCTTCCAGCGGCCATTCTCGCGCGGATGTGTTCTTAAATAGACGATCCCGCGGGCAACCGCGTCGCATTCCACTTCGCCCGCGGCCATAAGCCCCAGAAGGGCCCAAGCCGTCTGTGAGGGAGTGGAGGCCTTTACTTCGCGTTTTCGGTTTTCGTCGTAACTCGCGCAATCTTCACCCCAACCGCCATCAGGGCGCTGCCGATCCTTGAGCCACGTAATGGCTTTTTGAATTGCCGGGTCTCTAGGATCTTCATCCACGGCATTGAGGGCAGAAAGCGCCGACCAAGTGCCATAGATGTAGTTGACACCCCAGCGCCCAAACCAGGAGCCATCTTCTTCTTGTTCGCGCTTGATGAAGTCAATTGCCTTGGCCACGGCATCATGATCGCGCGGGTAGCCGAGTTGCGCTAACATGGATAGGCAACGCGCCGTCACGTCGACCGTCGGCGCATCGAGGAGAGCGCCGTGATCTGCAAATGGGATGTGGTTCAGATAGCTGTGGGTATTTTCCGGCTCAAACGCGCCCCAGCCGCCATCGGATGACTGCATGCCGATGACCCAGTCGCTCGCCCGCTCAATTGCATTTTTGTACCTTGGATCGCCGCTGCGATCGAGGGCTGCGACGACAACCGCAGTATCGTCGACATCGGGATAGTAGTCATTGCGGTATTGAAAGGCCCATCCGCCGGGGGCGACGTCCGGTCGCCGGACGCGCCAATCGCCCTTGGTCTCCGCAATCTCACGTTCCAAAAACCAATCGCCTGCCTTTTGGAAAACTTCGCTCGATGGGTCTTCGCCCGCTTCCAAGAGTGCGCACATGCCAAGGCTCGTATCCCAAACCGGGGATAAACAGGGCTGGCAATAGGAGACATCCTCGTCGCGGTGAAAAAGCAGTCTGTCAATTGCCTTGCGTGCGGTCACGAAATGAGGATCGTCGCGGTCATGGCCAAGCGCCTCGAAAGCCATGACAGCATTGGCCATGGCCGGGAAAATACCCCCTAGTCCATCTTCGCCATTCAGCCGGTCGCTGATGAAAGATACCGCCGTGTCGAGCGCTTTCTTCTGAGCGAAATGCGCGAACAAAGGCTGGGTCACTTGTAGTACTTTATCGACAGCGACGAGGACCGAACCCAGCCGCGATCCTGTTGCATTCATGGGATAGCTGGAGCGTTCAGCCGGGACCAAGAACAGCTCTTCCAGCGTCACGCCGCGAGGATTGCGGGCCAGAGGCTTCAACTGCTGCAAGATGAGGAGCGGCACCACGACGGTGCGCGACCAGTAGGCGATTTTCGAAAGATGGAAGGGGAACCATCTGGGTAGCAACATGATCTGCAAGGGCATGACCGGCACCGCACGCCACGGAACATGGCCAAAGAGCGCTAGGGTCGCGCGGGTGAAAACGTTGCATTTGGCCGCCCCGCCTGCGGCAAGGATCGCTTCACGCGCACGCACCATATGCGAGGCTTCGGGATCGTCACCAGCCAGTTTTAAGGCCCAGTAGGCCTTTACCGAGGCTGAAATATTTAGATCGCCATCGTGGTAAAGCGCCCAGCCGCCATGATCACATTGGATGGAGCGCAGAAAATTCGCGAGCTTCGGTTCGAGCTTCGCGTAATCGCCTTCGATGTCGCCAAGAAAATGGTGGAGGAAGATGTACTCAGCCGAAATCGTCGCATCGGGCTCGAGCTCGAAGAGCCATTCGCCACCGCCTTTCTGGCTTGCTCTCAAGTCGTTCGCCGACTCGTTAATCAACGCATCCAAAGAATCCAACGACAAGGATTCTTCAGAGAACAGTTCATTCGGATCGAGCTTGCGGGCGGCTACGTTCACAGCACGTGCAGTTCCATAGAAGTTCAATGGCGGTAAAATATTTCCCCAAGATCACTTAGCGGCACGAACGCTCAATGTCGAGTGATAAAACGTCAAAGAGTTGTAACAAGAGATCGCGCCACCGCGATTTGGCCCGAGCGAACGGCCGATTCGATCGTGGCCGGAAAACCTGTGTCGGTCCAATCCCCGGCTAAGAAAAGATTGGAAAGGGACGTTTCGGGCTTTGCCCGCAGCCTTAGAGTTTCGGGCGTTTGGGCAAAGGTTGCGCGCTTTTCCTTGATGATGCGGTGGGGTGGCAAAGGCGTTTCTTGATCGAAACCAAGGGCTTTGGCCGTATCGCGCCATAGCCTTAGGGCCAGCTCCCCGCTACTTTTGGTCGCGAGCTCATCAGCCGCGCTAACAGTGATGCTAGCGACCGATCCCCGCAAGAAGAGCCAATCGGCGGTACCGCCGGTCAAACCCAGAAGTGGTAATTCCTTGGACAAGCCCTTCAGGTTCTTCGGCGGTTCCGGAAGGAGGTAGTGCGCATTCACAATCGCCGAGCTTTCCTTAGGAACAGCCAACCCCATTAAGAGCTGTGCTGTTCCAGCAGGGGGAAGGGCCATAATGACCCGGTCCTCTGGGGCAAGCGCAACGCTCTCGCCGTTGGTATGGAAGGCTGCGATCCTACCATCTGTAATCTCCAAGGCGCGAACCCGACAATTGAGGCGTAACTCAGCGCCTCTTTCTTGCAAATAGGAAAGGGCAGGATCGACCAGGCTCGCAGCCAAACAATCACGCGCAATCATTGGCCGGCAAGCCGCAGCACCTTTTAAAAAGGTATCTTTCAGTAGCGACCAGAGGAGCATAGCGGATGCCCTTTCCGGTACTGTGTTTAACGCTGCCACCGTAAGCGGGCGCCAAAAGCGCTCCCACAATGGGCCGGAGGTATCCAGGCAATCGGAAACACACTTATCAGGGCCAGCAAAGGCTAAGCGCCAAATACCGAGATAGTCCCACACGTTTGTGTCAGCGACGCGTCTATCGGGGTTTAACAACCAAAAGGGCAGGGCTCCACCCGGTCGCAGCTCCCACCTCTGGCCGCTCGAGAGGTCGAGAAAAGGAAAGCGAGCCTCTGGGGCCTCGATCAAAGAGTCTCGCGCGCCTATGCGGGTCAAATAATTAAGCGCCGCCTTATTGGCTGACAGCAGTAAATGGTTTCCATTGTCAATGCGCTTGCCGAGCTGCTTATCGTAGTAGGAGCGGCATCGCCCACCCGCTTGATCGGCTGCTTCATAGAGCCTGACCTCGTAGGGACTTTCAACAAGCTCGACACCAGCGGAAAGCCCGGCAAGCCCGGCGCCAATGATATGAACCTTTGCCACTGCTCGGCCCGCCAACTAACCAAACAGGCCATAGCGCAGCGCGACCCACAGCTTTTCGGCGCGTGGCAAAGAGATTTCATGCCAGGGGTCGCGCCAG
>CAXMNO010000097.1:0-8803 GCA_964194655.1 uncultured Acidimicrobiia bacterium | reverse complement strand
CCCAACGGCAAGTGCCCGGCATATTGGAAATGGCCGTGATCGACAATGAAGGTGACCGCTCTGACCTCACCCTCATCGGTCATCAAGCTGACACGGCGGGGAATATAGACGCCTGTCACCATTTCCCGGTCATAGAGATATTCCATCGCGGCCTCTGCCTCACCCGATGGGATCCGGTAAGCGAGACCGCGACAAGATCCACCCCGGTCGAGCCCGAAAATCAAACCCGGCACCTCCGGTGTTCCGCGATGATGATGAGAAAAAATGCAAAAGCGGCGGTGATATCCAAATAGCCGCGCCAAACGAACTTCAAGGTGTGGAAATCCAGGACGCCACATCAAGGACCCATAACCGAAAACCCAAAGATCCTCACCCGGCTGAAGGTTTATCCTCCGCTGATCACGCAGGCGCTGAAGCTCTTCTGCACTCTCGCGCCGGACTGCTCCTCGAGCGTTCATAATGTTTCCAACCTGGGCTCTAGGGGTGAATTCGAAAGAACAGCCAGTCTAGTAATGAAGCTTTACCTTGCAAGAGCGGTTGCATATACGCCAATTTGACAAACCCTGCTTCAGCCCCGAGGCATTAAAGATGCGAAAAGCTATTCTTGCCGTCTTCGTCCTGGTTTCTCTCTCCTTCCTTGCCATCACAGGTTACTGGCTGTGGTCGGCCAAGGCGCTGGAAGCAGGGCTTGAGGAATGGCGGATCGCCCAAGAAGGGGAAGGCTACCGCATTACCTATGAGGAACCGCAGCTCAGCGGCTACCCCTTCACACTCCTTATGTCTTTGGGTGCACCGAACGTAGAATCTCCCAATGGATGGCGCTGGCAGGGCCAGACCTTTCGCTTGCGCGCGAACCTCCTCGACCCCGGCACCTTGACGATGGAAAGCGATGGCCGGCAGGAAATCTTTCTATCCCCAAGTGGTCTTGGAGGCGAGAGTCGGCTGCAAGCGAACGATTCCAGCCTTTGGATACGCCTGGACAGGTATGGGCAAGCAGAGGCGGGTGAGGGGGAGCTGTTCGGCCTAAGCGAATCCAGCGCGAATGGAACGAGCCTTCAAGGCAAATCCATCGCTTTTGCGCTACAAAAAATCCGTAGCCCAGAAAATGACGGGCAAAGTTCCGTAACCGTCAACGTGACTGTTGAGGCTTTGACGCTGCCACGGTTGAGTATTCCCTTGATTGGCCAGGTTTTGAAACAGCTAGAGCTTGAGTTTGTTCTGCATGGCCCGTTAATCCAGAACTTCACCGCAAACGAGTTGGAAGGCTGGCGTGATCGCGGTGGCGTCCTTGAAGTCGCGAATCTTTTCGTAGATTGGGAGCCCTTAGGCCTTACCGGATCGGGGCGGCTCGGTCTTGATCAACGGCGTCGTATCGCCGGGCAACTGGATATCTGGTGGCGCAACCTGCCTAAATTGATCGACCAAGCGGCAAGCCAAGGGCTTTTGCAGCCAAACGCAGCCTTACCCCTGAAAGTCGGCATCTTTGCCCTTCCAAGCCGAAGGGCCGCAGATGGCTCTGCTGAGCGGAAACTTCCACTGATCTTTAAGAATGGACAGGCGTTTTTAGGGCCTGTGCCGTTAGGGCCGCTTAGCCCTCTTCCTTAATCGTCTCTTCACCGATCAACACGTCACTGGCTTGGACCGCCTCTGGCTCGCGCGGATCAAATGTACCCGCTTGATGAGCCTCGACAATACCGCGCCTTAAGTCTCGCGTTCTCTCGAACCAGCTTTCTAGCGAATCACCGTCGCCCCAGCGGATGGCACGCTGCAATGTCGTCAAGTCCTCGGAAAAACGTTGCAACATCTCCAAAACAGCATCGCGGTTGTTCAAGAAAATATCACGCCACATGACGGGGTCGGATGCAGCGATCCGTGTGAAGTCACGAAACCCACTAGCTGAGAACTTTATGACCTCGGCCCGTTCGGAATCCTCCAAATTACCAGCAGTCCCGACAATCGTGTAGGCGATCAAATGCGGCAGGTGGGAGGTAATGCCAAGCACCTTGTCATGGTGGCGCGGGCTCATAATCTCGACCATCGAGCCGACGGCCTGCCACAGCTGCTTGATCTTCTCCAAAGCGGCCTTATCGCTGCCATCAGGCGGCGTTAGGATGCACCAGCGGCCTTCGAAGAGCTGAGCAAAGCCGCTTTCAGGCCCACTATGCTCCGTCCCCGCAATCGGGTGTCCTGGAATAAGATGCACGCCTTCTGGTAAGTGCGGCGCTAAATCTCGAATGACGCTTTCTTTGACGGACCCGACATCGGTCACGATCGTACCCGGTGCCAAATGGTCGGCAATCCGCGCACCTAACTCAGGATATGCGCTAATTGGCGCACAGAGGACAACAAGATCGGCACCTTGAACCGCCTCGGCAGGGTCAAGCGTGTAGCTGTCGCCAAGTGCGAACGCGCGGGCTTTTTCCAAAGTCTCCTCGCGCCGGGTCGAGACCACGATTTCAGACGCCAATGCTTGCGCGCGCAAAGCCCGCGCCAAAGAAGAGCCGATCAACCCGATCCCAAGTAACGCGACACGGGAGAAGAGCGGTTGGCTCTCGCCATCTGTTTGCTTCACCGTAAAAACTCCCTCAGCGCGTCCGCGGTTGCTTGCATATCCTCTTCCAGACCAATGGTGATGCGCAGCGAATCGGGCAGGCCATAGCCCCCCATGCCGCGCACCAAAACACCTCTTGCCCGCAAGGCTTCAAGCGCTGCTTCGGCGCTTTTGGCAGCATCGGGAAAACGGACAAGAAGGAAATTGCCAAGTGAGGGCGCCACCAGAAGCCCCATTGCCTTCGCCTCCTCAGCGAACCAATTCAGCCACTGTTTGTTATGGCGCCGAGAAGTTTCCAGATGGCCTGCGTCGCGAATCGCCGCAACTCCGGCTGCTAACGCGGGTGCGGATACATTGAAGGGGCCGCGCAAGCGGTGCAGAACATCTGCAACCTCACCAGGACAATAGCCCCAGCCAAGACGAAGAGCGGCAAGGCCATGAATTTTGGAAAAAGTCCGCAACATGACGACATTATCGTGCGCCGCGACAAGACCGGCGCCGTCACTATAGTCCTCAGCCTCGGCATATTCCGCATAGGCCGCATCGATGACCAACAAGACATCCTCAGGCAGACGCCGACGTAGCTCCGCCAAGGCCGCCGCCGAGAGATAGCTACCCGTCGGATTGTTGGGGTTTGCAAGAAACAGAATGCGCGTTGCAGGCGTCACCCGAACCAAGAACGCATCGATATCCGCCCTTAAGTCAGCCTCAGGCGCTGTGACAGGGGTTGCACCTGCACTGCGGGCTGCGATCGAATACATAAGGAAACCATGCGCGCTATAGAGCACCTCATCGCCTGGTCCAGCGTAGGCACGAACTAAAAGGGAGATCAATTCGTCGGAGCCGGCCCCACAAACGATCCGGGCGGGATCAAGGCCCTCGACCTCCGCGATCGCATGCCTCAACTCACTCGCACTGCCATCGGGGTAGCGATGCAATTCGCCCGATAAGGCCTCATAAGCCGCAATTGCCTTGGGACTAGCGCCTAGCGGATTTTCGTTGGACGCCAAACGATGAATGCGGTTCACCCCTTGGACGTGGGCCTCACCACCGATGTAGGGCGCTATGTCCATAATGCCGGGACGCGCTTTGAGCATGCTTATGTCCTGTCCTTAGTGAGAGGCCTCACCGGTCGCAAGTGCATAAGATCCGACCGCAGTCATATAGGCAACGGCATCGCCATCAAGTTGCATCATGGCTGCCAAACGCGGATCATTTTCATCAACAAAGCCGACCACCTCGATTAAATGTAGATTATGGTCCGCCGTTTCTTCCCAAAGACCACGCTCCGGGCGTTCAAAGTCGGCTTGAGCGAGAAGCCTCAACATTGCCGTGCGCGATAGCTCTTCACGCGTCTCCGCGATTATGAATGAGTGGTCCAAACCACTGTCTTCGTGTGGCACGACCCCTAAAACCAGGGCTTCAGGCGAAGCGGCACCACGATTACCGGCGTTAATGAAAGGCAGACGCGCAATGATGCGCGGTGTATCAGCTGAACGGCGGGCCAGGAAAAGCCACCAAGGTGCCTCTGTCTCACTTTGTGGCAGCGGCAATAATCCGACAGTTGCCCGGTTCTCGGTTATTGCCCGGATCACCCCTGATTCGGTGCTGAAGTTAGTTAACTGCGTTAGTGATCCGAAATGCGCCCGGGCCAACCGCTCCAATGACTCGCCATTTTCGACCTCAAAAACGGCAACGGCAAAGGGCTGCTGCAAGTTCGTGCTGGCCGCAATAATCTCGCGCCAAATACGCAGCAAAACGCCAATCGGAAACCGCCCTTTGTGCCGGTCGAGAATGCGTCGAACGACCTGCGCCTCGCGTCCTGGGCGCATGGCCACCGCATTCTCTCCCTTAGCAGCCGCAACCTGATCGACCAGGTCGATGCGCTGAATTAAGAGGTCATGTATCCCATCGTCGATCTCGTCGATCCGCCGACGTAAGTCTTGTAAGCTTGTTTCGCCTTCACTCATCCCAGCGCCTGTTTGATTATTGCGCCCACCCGAAGCCGACAAGAAATAATCTGAAGAAGCTGGAAGAGCAAAGGAATAAGCGCCACCTTGGCCCTAAATCTCCGCTCCAGGGCACGTCCCAAGTGCTAAAACGATGTGTCTCTACCTTTACTCCTGGGATAATTGCGCTAACTAGAGAGTACTACCCGGGCTAGGAAAGTTAAGTTTATGCCAATCAAAATCCCAAACAGCCTTCCCGCACGAGGCGCGCTCGAGAAGGAAGGCGTGGTCGTGATGAGCGAAAGCGAAGCCGTTCGCCAAGATATCCGGCCCTTGCGCATCGCGATGCTAAATTTGATGCCGCAAAAACAGATGGCGGAGATGCAGTGGGCGCGCCTGGTCGGCTCCACACCACTACAAATCGAATTCACGCTGGTTACGACGGCGTCTTATCAGCCGACCCACGTTTCAACCAAGCATATGGAAGATTTCTATCGCCCCTGGAACGAGGTCGCGCGGGAAAAATTCGACGGCTTTATCATTACCGGCGCGCCGATCGAGAAATTGCCCTTTGAAGAGGTCTATTACTGGCAGGAGCTAACGGAGATTCTCGATTGGACGCAAAGTCACGTCCATCAATCGCTCGACCTCTGTTGGGGTGCGCAGGCAGCGCTTTACCACTTCCATGGGATCGAGAAGTATATGCTCTCCCATAAGATGTTTGGCGTGTTCGAGCATGAGGTGCTCGTTTCCTCATCACCGCTGCTGCGTGGTTTCGATGATACCTTCCCCGTACCGGTTTCACGCCACACCGAGACGAGGCTCACGGATCTGGAAGGCATTGAAGATATAACCGTGCTCGCACATTCCAGAGAATCGGGGCTCTGCATGGTGGAAGATCGCAAGCACCGCCATGTCTGCATGTTCAATCATCTGGAATATGATGCCACGTCGCTGCGCGACGAATATCAGCGCGATCGTTCCCAAGGCCTCGATATCCAAGTTCCCGCGCACTACTTCCCGGCCGACGATCCAAATGTAGAACCGCGCAATAGCTGGCGCTCGCATGCTCACCTTTTCATCGCGAATTGGATCAACGAGCTTTACCAGAATTCGCCCTTTGATTTGTCCCAAGTTGGTGAAGGTTCACCAAATGCGGTGACACTCAAACAAGGCGCCCAATCCTAAAGCAGCCCTAAAGCAGGCCCGAAGGCTTTTGAGCTTCAACCCATTCGGCTTGCTGATTTTGGGATCTGTACGAGTACGGGGCGCCGGACGGCCCGTTTCTTGCGCTCTCGGCTAGCAGCGGCATAAATTTGCTTGCTGGCTTCCAGTACAACGACACCGGAGGCCCTGGGGAAAAACTTGGTGCCTATGCGCTCCCACGCCATTGCAGAGCCTAGTATCGCCTTCATTTGCACAGGTGGAACGAAGAGCGCACGAGACGTACGCGTAGGTGTAAATTGGTGGTCACGCAACATGCGCGAAAGCTGCTTACCGGTATAAGGATGCCCCCAGCCAAGAGGGGTTCCATCTGCACGTGCCCACAGCCCCAACCGGTTTGGGGCAACGCAGATCAACTTTCCTTCCGCAGTTAAAACCCGCCAGATTTCGCTCATAACCGCAGGCAAGTTTTGGGTGTACTCAAGGCCATGAACCAAAAGGACGCGGTCCACCGAATAGTCGGGGAGCGGCAATTCCGTCTCCTCCACAAGGCTCGTGCGATTAGCACCATCTATGGGCCAGCGCATAACCCCACGGCTTGCAGGCATAAAGGCGATAACGCGCTCGGCCTCCTCCACGAATTGCCGAAGGTAGGGGGTCGGATAACCAACGCCCAAAAGGCGCTGCCCGGTCAGGTCCGGCCAATGCCTGCGGATAGCCTCGCCGACGAGATGCCGCACAACCCCGCCCCTTTGGGATTCATAAAAGTCCCGAAAATCGACAACATCGCTCCACATGGTGACCCTATTATATCACAAGCCTCTGTTAAAAAAGGATGCCGTAACGCGGCATGGCCCGATCCTAGTTTCCCGACAACTTTTGATCCAGGGCAAGTTCAATAATGCGGCGCGTTTCATGCCAAAGATCGAGTGATGCCAAGCCGTCTCGGTCTAGCCATTTCACGTCCGCGGCATCTCCACCCGCAACCGCTGTTCCAGAGGCCCAATCGGCGGTGAAATCAATCAAACTGTAGTGATATTCCACGACATCCTTGTCGTCTTTGGTAATTGAATCAACAACATCGAGCAGGCGAATGTTCGCAATCTCAATACCGGTTTCTTCACGCACCTCTCGCATCGCCGCTTCTCGGAGCGTCTCGCCAAGCTTTTGACGGCCGCCGGGAATCGACCAGGCGCCCGCACGCGGCGCCTTCGCGCGCTTAATCAGTAAAACTTCCAACCGCCCATTGACGTCACGTATTACAACTGTGCCGACCGCAGGTGTCGGCCTTCGCGGATAGGAACTTTCAACCATAAAAGAAGGGCCGCGCGGATCGAACCGCCGCTTGGGCCTCACCCCCTCAAATCACGCCATATATTGGCCGCCGTTAACAGTAATCGTCGATCCAGTGATAAAGCCCGCGTCGTCACTTGCCAAGAATGTCACACAGCGCGCAATTTCTTCCGGTTCGCCAAGGCGTCCTACTGGAATCAATGGAAGTATCTTCGTGTTCAACACTTCTTCAGGTACGGCACGCACCATTTCAGTCCCGATGTAGCCGGGCGCCACGGCATTCACGGTGATCCCCTTAAAGGCGTTTTCTTGGGCCAAAGCTTTTGTAAAGCCGATAAGACCTGCCTTCGCTGCTGAGTAGTTGACTTGTCCCATTTGGCCTTTCTGGCCGTTAATCGAAGAGATTGAGATGATCCGCCCAAAGCCGCGTGCGCGCATCCCCTCTATGACGCCGCGCGACATATTGAAGAGCGAGTCCAAGTTCGTCGAAATGACCGAGCGCCAATTTTCAAGCGCCATCTTGTGCAGCATACCGTCGCGGGTAATTCCAGCGTTGTTGACCAGGATATCCACCTGACCCTGCTCCGCCTCCACTTGAGCGATACCCGCCGCACAAGCATCGAAGTCAGAAACGTCCCACTTATAGACAGCGATGCCGGTTTCTTCCTTGAACAAGGCAGCAGCGACGTCGTTGCCCCCATAGGTTGCTACTGCATGGCAGCCTGCATCACGTAATCCAACAGAAATTGCGGCACCGATGCCGCGTGTCCCACCAGTAATCAAAGCAACTCGCGCCATTTTCCTATCTCCCAATTTGCTTTTCTTCCACCGGGTGGCGCCGAAGCGGCGTTATCGAATCATTCAAAAATACCGCTTTTTTTTTAATGTTATTTCTCTAAAGGTGAGCGTTCCTTTATTTTGTGTCAAACCAATAGAAAGGCTGGCCCAAGAATTATTCGCAATTGACCTCAAGAACGCGGGTCGCGGGGCCATCTTTTTCGTAGCCTTGCACGATGAGCTGCTTGGATGCGGCATTGGCGACCAAGGCAAGTCGAGTGTGATCATTCAAAACCGGTGGTTTCAGCCAAGCCAAATCTTTATCCTCTGCCAAGGGATAGGAATTCAAAGCTTCGCAGCGCTTAGCATTTTCCAGGCCCCGCGCGTATCCTCGCAAGTTTTCATCCAGCCAGTTATTCGCAACTACAGCCTCGCGATCATACAGATTAGCCGCTGTGGGTAAGCGTTCTACGACAAAGTGTTCGCCTGCTTCGCAGCCAGCGAGGACGAAAAATACTGGAAGCGCCAAGGGGGTCGTTCGCAGAAGGTTTTTAGCCTCATCGAAGGTCGCACAGTTCTCAAACACTTGTCGCAGCAAAAAAGCAGGCGCGATTTCCCGTCCCGCAAACGTCCCAATTCGTCCCATAACCCAATCGAGATACCAGGGATAAGGCAACCAGTTCGGGCCAAGCTTCAAAACCGGCGCTTGATTGATCGCGATTGCAAAGCGACCGGGCGCAACAGCGGTAATGACGCCCATAAAACCAGGCCAGGTTATATTGTAGTAGGGACCAAAAGCTGTTTCGTGTCGCGCGACCACCAAATGGCGACCCAAACCGTGGAAAGGCCAATCCAAAGTTCGCAAAAGCCTTACGCCACCGGCTGGATCATCGACAGCCCGCGTGGTGCAGCCCCATTCGAAGGCGTAGTTCATAAACCACACCCCACGCGGCAAACCCATTTCCGATGCTGCCTCGACCTCTTCGAGATAGGGTGCCCCGGCACGGCGCGCCCAGGCGCGCGACGCCCAATCGATAAAGTTTATAAGGGGACTACTAAACTGTCGGCG
>CAXMNO010000096.1:0-2820 GCA_964194655.1 uncultured Acidimicrobiia bacterium | reverse complement strand
ACCGTCGTGATCGCCGCCGGCATGTGGAGCCGCGAGCTTGGCCGTTCCGCTGGTGTTAGCCTGCCGCTTCATGCTTGTGAGCATTTCTACATTCTGACCGATCCGATTGATGAGCTACCAGGCAACTTGCCGGTTCTGCGCGACCCGAATGGTTGCGCCTATTATAAGGAGGATGCAGGCAAAATCCTTCTGGGTGCCTTTGAGCCTAACGCAAAGCCGTGGGGGTCTTTTGGTATTCCTGAGGACTTCAGTTTCGATGAATTGCCGGAAGACATGGACCATTTCCTACCGGTCCTCGAAACGGCGATGGAAACCTTGCCGATCCTGGAGAATGCGGGAATCCGTAAATTCTTCAATGGACCGGAAAGCTTTACACCCGATGTCAGCTACCTTCTAGGCGAGACGCCGGAGATGGGTCACCTCTATGCGGCCTGCGGCTTCAACTCGATCGGTATTCAGTCCGCGGGCGGTGCCGGTAAAGCCTTGGCGGAATGGATTGTCGACGGCCATCCCTCGATGGATCTGGCAGACGTCGACATCCGCCGCATGATGCCGTTCCAAAACAATATCAACTATTTGAGTGAGCGCGTTTCTGAATCCCTCGGCCTGCTTTATGCGATGCACTGGCCTTATCACCAAAAGGAGACGAGCCGGGGTGTGCGCCGGTCCCCCTTCCATCACCGCTTGGAGGAGCTGGGCGCTTGCTTTGGTGAAGTTGGTGGCTATGAGCGACCCAATTGGTATGCGCCTGAAGGTGTCGAGGCAAAGTACGAGTATAGCTACAAGCGGCAAAACTGGTTCCCCTATGCCGCTGAAGAGCATAAGGCCGTTCGCGAGGGCGTCGCGCTTTTCGATCAAAGCTCCTTTGCCCAATTCCTCGTGCAAGGCCGGGATTCAGAGGCCGTATTGCAACAAATTTGCGCCAACGATGTTGCCGTTGCGCCAGGCCGCATTGTCTATACGCAGTGGCTGAACGAGCGTGGTGGCATTGAAGCCGACCTCACCGTGACACGTCTTGGGGAGGATCAATACCTAGTCAT
The DNA here is from genome assembly GCA_964194655.1 of uncultured Acidimicrobiia bacterium. GTDB lineage: Bacteria > Pseudomonadota > Alphaproteobacteria > Kiloniellales > Kiloniellaceae > JAJFGK01. The sequence continues at coordinate 1,780 of CAXMNO010000096.1, read as the reverse complement.
CACCGCAGGCGCTGCCTCCACACGCGACTTTGCCTGGCTGCGTCGTCACATTCCTGAAGATGCGCACTGTTTTGCAACCAACGTATCGTCTGGCTACGCCACGCTCGGTCTAATGGGTCCGAAAAGCCGTGATGTGCTGAGCAAACTGACCCACACAGACCTCTCCAACGAGGCCTTCCCGTTTGGCACCAGCCAGGAAATCGAAATTGGCTATGCGAAGGTCCGTGCGCTCCGCATTACCTATGTCGGCGAACTTGGATGGGAACTCTATATCCCAAGCGAAATGGCGCTTCACGTTTTTGATAAGATCGCAGAAGCGGGCCTACCGATGGGTATGCGGCCAGCGGGTATGCATGTCATGGACGGTTGCCGGATTGAAAAGGCCTTCCGCCACTGGGGCCATGATATCACCGATGTCGATACGCCTATTCAAGCCGGTCTGTCGTTCGCCTGTTCATTCGATAAGAACATCCCCTTCATTGGACGCGACGCGCTGTTGAGACAAAAGGACGAGGGTGTATCTAGACGTTTCGTGCAGTTCGCGCTGAAAGATCCAGAGCCTCTGCTTTATCATAATGAGCCTATTCTGCGAGATGGCGAAATCGTCGGCTATCTCTCGTCAGGCAATTATGGCCATCACCTGGGCCGCGCAATTGGCCTTGGTTACGTGAACTGTCCAGAAGGCGAAAAGATCACAGCCGATTGGATCAAGGCAGGCTCATATGAGATCGAGGTTGCCTGCGAACGCTTCGCGGCTGATGCCTCCTTGCGCCCAATGTATGATCCGAAGGCCGAACGGGTGAAGATCTAACGACACCCCTTCCTGGCCCATGCGACACGGGCGAACTGGCCCTTTAGCTCATAATGCATGGCTCCTAGCCTACTTTTTAAGATAAGCTACCTGAAAAAGGGGATAGGGCGCCATGCTAGTCGGTGTGCCGAGGGAATTGAAAAATCATGAATACCGGGTGGGGCTCGTCCTTGCTTCGGTGCGTGAGCTTGCTCATCACGGCCATCAAGTCTTGGTCGAGACTAAGGCTGGTGCCGGGATCGGTTTCACTGATGAGATCTATACCCGCGCTGGGGCCGAGATTGTGACCTCCCCAAAAGAAATTTTCGAGCGTGCGGATATGGTGGTGAAGGTAAAGGAGCCACTGCCAGCCGAGTACGCCATGTTGCGTGAGGGCCAAGTCCTCTTCACCTATTTACACCTGGCCCCGGACCTTCCTCAAACACAAGGGCTGATGGACTCAGGCTCCATTGCGATTGCCTATGAAACCGTAACCGGTTCAAGCGGCGGCTTGCCGCTTTTGGCGCCGATGAGTGAAGTTGCTGGACGCATGTCCATTCAAGTGGGCGCCCATTGCCTGGAAAAGGAACAAGGCGGCTCCGGCATGCTGTTGGGCGGCGTTCCTGGGGTTTCTGCTGCACGCGTGGTGATCATCGGCGGCGGTGTTTCCGGAACCAATGCCGCGCGCATGGCAATGGGACTGGAAGCTCATGTAACCGTCATCGATAAATCTTTGGAACGGCTTTACGAGCTAGACCTCCAATTCGGTCCCATGTTGAACACGATCTATTCGACAGTCGATGCCATCGAATCACATGTGGAGGGGGCTGATTTGGTAATCGGGGCTGTTCTGGTCCCCGGTGCCGCAGCCCCAAAGCTTGTCACGCGTGAAATGGTCCGTGCCATGCAACCTGGTTCGGTATTGGTTGATATCGCCATCGATCAAGGGGGCTGCTTTGAGACATCAAAGCCGACGTCTCATGCCGAACC
>CAXMNO010000095.1:0-6317 GCA_964194655.1 uncultured Acidimicrobiia bacterium | reverse complement strand
TTTTAGGTTCGTCCAACGACTTTGGCGTCAAGTTGGGGACGCCTTGGGGCATCTTCCGGCTTGTAGCAGCGAGATGCCTTCTGCCTTCAGCGCAACTGCCTTGAAACTCCGCCGCAGTGCGCACAAAGCTGTGGCGGCGGTGAGTGAGGATATCGAGCAGTTTCGCTTCAACCGGGCCGTTGCTCAGATCTATACGCTTTCCAATGAAATTTCAGGATTTCGGGTTAGTTTGCCTGATGAGGCTTGGGCGTTGCGGGAAGCTTGTGAATTCTTGGTGCAGCTTATCAATCCGATGATGCCGCATTTGGCTGAGGAGTTATGGCAAGCCCTCGGGCACAGAGATATGCTGGTCAAGCAGGCTTGGCCCAAATCCGATCCTGCGCTTTTGTCACACGGCCTCCTTACGCTTGCCGTACAGGTTAATGGCAAAAAAAGGGCAACTATTGACGTGGGCGCTGATGCGCTTGAAGATCATGTCCGCGAGGTGGCGCTCAACCATCCCAACGTGTTGAAAGCGTTGGAAGGTAAGGCGCCGCGGAAGGTTATCGTCGTACCGAAACGGATCGTAAATGTCGTTATTTGATAGTGAAGGTGTGAAACGTCGGCGTTTCCTTTCAGCCTTTCGTTCACTCGCTCTCCTCCTTGTTCCCGCTCTCTTCGCGCTACAGGGTTGCGGCTTTCATCCGCTTTACGGGGAGCCGAATAGTAACGATGGTGAGGATGCAGCAAGTGTGCCTGAGAGCCTGGAGCAGGTATTAATTCTGCCAATTGGGCATCGGGTCGGGCAGCAGCTGCATAATCTGCTTCGCGACCGGCTCAATCCTACCGGACAGCCAGCAAGTCCCGACTATACCTTATCCGTGCAGCTTTCTGAGCGCGTGGAGGAACTTGGTATCCAAATCGATGCGACTGCGACGCGGGCGCGCTTAACGATGGTCGCGAATTTCGCCTTATTGGACGTGCCGGATCAAGACTTGCTCTATCGTGGCATCGCACGTTTTACCAATAGCTTCGATATTCTCGAAGACCCCTATGCAACGCAAGTAGCGGAGTTTCATGCGCGCGAGCGTTCGCTGGTGGCACTATCCGATCAGATGAAAATTCGCTTGGCGTCTTATTTCCGCAGCTCTTCTGAGTAAATGCGTCTTTTTGGATGAACGTGGCGGCACTCGAATTGAAAAACGAGGTTTTTCGTGAAGGTTGAACCGAAAAACGCCGCGGCTTTTCTAAAAGCGATGCCTACTAGCATCCGGGCAGCACTTATATTTGGCCCGGATGGTGGTCTGGTCCGGGAGCGCATTGCAACTCTGGGCGCGCAAGTTGTGGAAGATCTTGGCGACCCCTTTCGCGTCGTCGAAGTCAGCGGCGCTGAATTAAAAGACGATCCAGCTCGATTAGCCGATGAAGCGGCTTCCCTTAGCCTGATGGGTGGGCGGCGTTTGGTCCGTGTTCGCGATGCACAGGATAATTTGGCTAAGCTCTTTGAAGACTTTCTGAAAGACCCGCCTGGTGATGCGATCATTTTGGTCGAGGCAGGCGACCTCCCGGCAAAATCTGCACTTAGGAAGGCGTTCGAGAAGAGTGAAACGGGCGCGGCGCTTGCGTGTTACCGCGATGAAGGCCGTGATCTTAGTCAGGTTTTGCGTGGCATACTGAGCAAAGCAGCACTGACGATCGATCAGGATGCCGAGGCCTATCTATTGCGCAACCTCGGCGGCGACCGGCAAACCTCGCGTAAAGAGTTGGAAAAGCTGGTTATCTATAAAGGAGAGGATAAGACCGCGATAACGCTTAGCGAGGCTGAGGCTTGCATTGGCGATACTTCAGCGCAGGCTGCAAATGCCATCGCAATGGCGGTTGCGTCGGGTGACTTAAAAGGCTTGGCAAAATCTTTACCGAGAGGATTGCAGGAAGGCATGCCAGCACCTGTTATTCTTCGCGGTGTGGGCGGGCACTTTCATCGGCTCTTTTTCATTTCCGCGCTCGTGGCGGAGGGAGAATCGCTGGACAATGCCTTGAGGCAACTTCGGCCACCCGTGTTCTGGAAAGACCGCAATGCCTTCACGGGTCAATTGCGATGTTGGCGGCAAAAAGAACTCTCCACCGCACTCCAGCGCCTTTTAGATGCAGAACGACTCTCAAAAAGTTCGGGTGGTGCGCCTGAAGTTATGGCAAGTGACTTACTTTATCGCCTTTGCGCACATGCGGCTCGCCGTGCGCGCTCGTCTCAGGCTTATTAATCCGCTGTCTTATTAATCCATCGGGTTTTGATTTAGACGGCGTATGACGTCGTCGAGTTGATCGAAATCGTCATATTGGATCGTCAAAGAGCCTTTTTCGCTTGGTCCACCACGGTAGTCGATCGAGACCTTTAGCCCCAAAACCTCGCTCAAATCACGTTCGAGAGCGAGCGTGTCGGCATCTTTAGCGAGATCATCTTTGTTCGTTTGCCTTAAGGTCACGGTCTTCTTTCGGCCACCTGCGCCTGCATTTTGTGATCTTTTCTGCTGAGCTAGACTTTCGATTTGGCGAACAGAAAGACCTTCTGAAACAACTTGTTGGGCTAATTTCGCAGGGTCCCGAGCGACAACCAAAGCGCGTGCATGTCCAGCCGTCAATTGACCCTCGATCACGAGTTCCTTGACCTCGAAAGGTAGGGTTAGCAGACGCAGAGCATTTGCGATCTGGCTCCGCCCCTTTCCTAGCGCCTGGGAGAGGTTTTCTTGCGTATAGGAAAACTCCTCCATCAAACGGCGATAGCCGTCGGCCTCTTCGATGGGGTTTAGATCTTCGCGCTGGATATTTTCCAACAGCGCGATTTCCAGCGTCTTTACATCGCTAAGGTCGCGAACAACGACAGGCGCCTCATGCAATTGCGCTTTTTGAGCGGCGCGCCAACGACGTTCGCCCGCGACAATCTCAAATTCCCCCGCTTTATCGGGGTGTGGCCGAACGAGAATTGGCTGAAGCAAACCATTTTCGCGAATCGACTGAGCCAACTGATTAATTGGCTCTTCCTCGAAGCGGCGACGCGGCTGATTGGGGTTGGGATGAATATGTTCCAACGGCACGCCGCGCGTGGTGCGGTGGGGCTCTTTTTCCCCGGCAGGCTGAGGGGCACTTGGACCGCTATCTCCAAAAAGTGCAGCCAGGCCTCGGCCGAGATTGCCACGGCGCTCTTTATCGCTTGCGGGCTTCGCTGTGCCTTGCTTTTCAGCATCTTGTTTTTCTGGCGCACTTAGTGTCTTCGCCTGCTCCATTTCCAAATCTTCCCTTGCCTCAGGCAACAAAGTTCCGTGGTTCTACTTCGTGCGCGAGAACCTCGCGTGCCAAATTGGCATAAGCCTGTGATCCTGCACATTTAAGGTCATAAAGAAGTACTGGTTTACCGTGCGAAGGCGCCTCTGAAACCCGAACGTTTCGTGGGATGGCCGTTCGATAGACTTTTGATCCAAAGTGGCGCCGGACATCTTCCTCCACCATCCGACACAAGTTATTGCGGCTGTCATACATTGTAAGCACAATACCTTGTATTACTAAAGCCGAATTTGCAGCTTGCCGGACCCGCTCAATCGTCTGAATGAGATGAGAAAGCCCTTCGAGCGCGTAAAATTCCGTCTGGAGGGGAACCAGTACGCCGTCCGCGGCCACGAGAGCGTTTAGGGTTAGAAGACCAAGGGCAGGTGGGCAGTCGATAAGAATGTAGTCGTATTGGGCTTCGATTTTGGTAAGTGCGTCTTTTAGCCGGTATTCGCGCCGCGGCATTTGGATCAGCTCAATTTCGGCGCCTGATAGGGTGACGTCGGCCGGACAAATATCCATGCCCGGGACCATTGTACCCAACACGTGGGTCTTAACGTCCTCGCCGTCTATCAGAACTCGGTATATGCCTTCGTCGCGCACCTCCGCTGGAATGCTAAGGCCCGTACTGGCATTACCCTGTGGATCAAGGTCGACAATCAAGACTTTCTTACCGCAAGCAGCCAACCCTGTTGCCAGGTTTACGGTAGTTGTAGTTTTGCCAACGCCCCCTTTTTGGTTTGCGATGGCCAAAACTCGACAACTAGCTTGCACTTTTTCGAACGACCGTCCTTCCGGCGCGGACGCAGGTCCCTCTGGGATCACGCGCTGCTGCTCCTCATTTCTATATGACTTAGACGTAGGATTACGCCTCTTGGATCAGATTGGCTTTTGAAACGTTCTTCGACCATCTTCCAATTTTTACCTGCCTGGGTCAATTCAGACTCGACGTCTTCGCCCTTTAAAAACACCCCTATGGGACCGTTCCCCTCCCTTTGTAGCGAGAGGAACGGGCTCATGTAATCGAGAATCTTTGAAAGGGGCGCGAAAGCGCGTGCAGTGATTACGTCAATTGGGAAGGGTGTCAGGTTCTCTAGTCTTTGGGCGTGAACGATTACTGCTGTTTCGGTGAGCCGCGCTGCTTCTTGGAGGAAAATGGCCTTGCGTTGGTCCGCCTCGACGAGGTGCACGTCTCCGGCGCCAAGAAGCGCGAGCACGAGGCCTGGAAATCCGGCACCACTTCCAAGGTCGATAATTCGTCTTTCTTTACCGGCCCCTACAGGTGGTAGGTAGGATAAAAGACCAACCGAATCCAAAAAATGACGTCGCCATGGATCTTGGAGTGTCGTTGGGCCGACGAGGTTTATGCGTTTATTCCATTTTTGCAAAAGCGCTTCATATACCTTGAGCCGCTCTAGTGTTTCACGTGAAACAGAGGTCGCATGACAAAATTCCTCAGGCGTCATGCGAGAGCCTTCAAGCCGCATTACCTTGATCCTGTTGTACTTTTGCTGCTGCACTTCCAACAGATTTACGTGACCTTACGTAGCGCAAGAGTAAAATTAGCGCCGCCGGTGTGATACCCGGTAACCTTGAGGCTGCACCCAAAGTCTGCGGGCGTGCACCCTCTAAAATTTCGCGCACTTCATTGGAAAGGCCCGATAAGCGCGCGTAGTCCAAATCTGTAGGCAATAGCAACGCCTCGTCGCGACGATATGCGAGGACATCCCGCTCCTGACGTTCGAGGTAACCTGAATAGTGACTATCAATTTCAATACGCTCTACGGTTTCCGAATCGAATTGCCCCAACTCTGGCCAGATCTTCGTCAGACCTGCGATATCGATTCCGGGTAAACGTAAGAGATCTTGGACACACCGCCTCTTTCCATCTTGATTGACTTTCACCCCGCGACGCTCCAATTCATTTGGGGTCGCGGATAGCTCGCGAACAAGCGTCTTTGCCGATTCGAGCTTCTCGGTTTTTGCGTTGAAGTTTGTTTCGCGTTCGCGGCTCACACAGCCAATAGCAATGCCCTTCGGGGTTAGTCTTTCATCTGCATTATCAGCCCTAAGCCTCAAGCGATATTCCGCGCGGCTTGTGAACATGCGGTAAGGCTCGCTAACACCGCGCGTGACCAAATCGTCAATCATTACAGCAATATAGGCTTCAGATCGATCGAGAGAAAAAGCCTCTTCCTGGCTTTGAAGATCAGACCCAATCCCTGAAACCTTAAGGGCTGCATTCAGCCCAGCGATCAGCCCTTGAGCGCCCGCCTCCTCATATCCCGTCGTTCCATTTATTTGCCCAGCGAGGAACAGGTTGGGCATTTTTATCGTTTCAAGGGACGGCTTTAGCTCACGCGGATCGATATGGTCATATTCAATCGCATAGCCGGGCTGAAGTATCTGCGCCCGCTCCAATCCAGGAATAAGACTTATAAACTTCGCTTGAACTTCCTTCGGCAAGGAGGTCGAAATTCCGTTAGGATAAATGGTGCGGTCGTTCAAGCCCTCAGGTTCAAGGAAGATTTGGTGCCTGGACTTATCCTTAAACCTTACGATCTTGTCTTCAATCGAGGGGCAATACCGGGGCCCCACAGATTCAATTTGACCTGAGTACATCGCGGATCGATGGAGGTTTTCCTCAATAATATTATGGACATGCTGATCCGTATAAGTGATGTGGCAGGATATCTGCGGCTGCGTAATTTTTTCGGTCAAGCTGGAGAAAGGTATCGGCGGATCATCGCCAACTGAAGCATCCCATGAAAGTTAACGGCCAGTTTCTCGAATCGCGTGCCAATGCGTCGCGATTCCTTCATCCATCCGACGCACTGTTCGACGACGGCGCGTTGCCGGTAAGCCGATCTATCGAACTTGACCCGACCGTCGTGGCACGCCCGTTCGTTGCTTTTGTGCGGGATGATCGGCTTAATGCCGCGGGCTCGAAGCCAGTCACGCACGCGCGGAACGCTGTACCCTTTGTCGGCGGCCAGTTTCTTCGGGCGTGTTCGCGG
>CAXMNO010000094.1:0-1826 GCA_964194655.1 uncultured Acidimicrobiia bacterium | reverse complement strand
ACGATTGGGGAAGGACTGGATCGCGCAACAGCGAGGGCAGGAGATGAAACGCGCTATGAAAGCCTGGCCCTTTCTTTTCATGAAAGGGTGCGTCTCGGTTTTCTAGAGATAGCAAAATCCGCCCCACAGCGCTACGAGGTTATCGCCGCTAATGGTGATCAAGATGCGGTTGCCGCGCGAGTATTTGCTGCTGTCGATCAGCATCTTCTGAGCGAATCGTGACTGGTGAGATAGAAATTCCGCTTCCAAGCGCCCAGAGCACTCTACTCGGCCAAGAAATGGCGGAACAGCGGCTTTTGGAGGCATTTGGATCCAATCGTTTGCCACATGCCTGGTTGCTATCGGGCCCGCGCGGCATCGGCAAAGCAACGCTTGCCTATCGCTTTGCCCGGTTTTTGATTTCAGGTGGAAATGGGGCCGGTGATCTTTTGGCGCCTGAAGGTGGTGATCTCTTCCTACCTGAAGAGCATCCCGTTTTTCGGCAAGTCGCAGCGGGCGCTCATCCAAACCTCGCAGTCATTCAGCGCCGACTCGATACCAAGGGCAAATTAAGCAATGTCATCAAGGTGGATGATGTGCGCAAATCGATCTCCTTCCTGCAGCATACGGCTGCGACTGGTGGCTGGCGGGTTGTCATTGTCGATTGTGCTGATGATCTAAACGTAAATGCTGCCAACGCTTTATTGAAGATCCTGGAGGAACCGCCTGCTAAGAGCATCTTGCTCCTGATCGCGCAGGTCGAAGGTGCACTTTTGCCCACAATCCGTTCGCGTTGCTGTCGTCTTCCCATGTCTCCTCTCGGCGATGACTTGGTCGAGGGTCTGTTGGTGAAGTGGTATCCCGATCTCGAATCGGACGATCAGGCCCTGATCTTGCGTTTGGCAGAAGGATCGCCTGGACGCGCTCGCGACCTTGTGGAGAGTGGTGGTCCCGATCTTTACCGCGCGATGATCGACTTGCTAGGCGATTTGCCACGCCTTTCGACACGACGCCTGCAAGCCTTCGGTGACCGTCTGGCACAAGGCCGTGATGGCAAGGCGTTTCGTACGGGTTTAGAGTTGTTGCGCTGGTGGATTGCAGGGTTGGTTCGCAGCGGCGCGGCTGCCGGTTCGCTGGGTGGTTTGGAAGAAGGTGAGCTGCGTGCCAAACTTCTCGATTGGCGGCCACCTAACTTTTGGCTGGCTTTTTGGGAAAAGCTAGGCCAGCAGGAAAAAGCAGCCCTTCAAGCCAACCTCGATTTTAAGCAGGTAACGATAACGACGTTTCTAACGCTTGAGACTCTCGAGCCCTAAGGCTACTTTCGCCATCCAGCCCGTGGCGATCACCGTTATGAGGTCAGCAGGACAGAGTGAGAGATGGCAGATAGCAAGGGTTCGTTTTATATCACGACGGCAATTTCCTACGTAAACGGAGCCCCGCATTTGGGGCACGCTTACGAGGCGATTTCAACCGACGTGATTGCACGCTTCAAACGGCTTGACGGTTACGACGTCCGGTTTTTGACCGGGACCGACGAGCACGGCCAAAAGGTTGCGAAAACCGCCGAAGCCGCAGGCAAAAGCCCAAAAGTCTTTTGCGATGAGATCGCAGCGCTGTTCCAAGAAATGTGCAAAGACCTCAACATCTCCAACGACGACTTTATTCGAACGACGGAAGAGAAGCACTATCGCTCATGCCAGGCCCTTTGGCAGAGGCTGGAGGAAGCAGGCGATATCTATCTCGATAAGTATGCCGGTTGGTACTCGGTTCGCGATGAGGCTTTTTTTGGCGAGGATGAGCTTACCAAAGATGAAGCGGGCGTTTTACGTGCGCCATCGGGTGCTGAA
>CAXMNO010000093.1:0-1841 GCA_964194655.1 uncultured Acidimicrobiia bacterium | reverse complement strand
ACCACAGTCCTTTGCGGAGAAATTTCCATTATATTTCCGAGGCTTTTTACGGCCTTTCCCTCATCCAGAACACTAAAGGCTATCTGCGCCGACCTTTCAGACGGATAAAATGCGGCTTGGCACCAGTTCTCGCTTTCGCTTATAGAACACGCCCCCCACCCGCTGGCGCCCGCCTTGTGCCTTTCGCAGTCGCATTCTTCTGCATTCGCAGAATGCGAAAATATGAGGAGCGAAATCACGAAGGATAGCAATGCAAAAGCTTTCATGGTGCCTCTCCATTATTATGCGATCTATTGTATATATTTTTCGTGCAATGAGAACACGAAATTCAATAATCTAAATATAATTTTTGCGGGCCGAATGGCCTCGAATATTCTCGCTGAGAGGTATAATCTGCCAACTGGTCGTAATTAATCTCCTATAGATCAATTAGGGGAAAGGGAGGAGCGTTATGTCAAAGATTGAACAGCCCAGCTATTCATTAGAGGATTTCGACGAAGTCAATTATCCGCGTCCGGAGCGCTCGGATTTCGACATGATTATCGAGCGCACGTTTTCCAGGCGCGGTTTGCTAAAACATGGCGTCTCGGTGGGTGCTGCTGCGTTTGTGGTTGGAACAGGCGCACTTAGCGCTACCAAGGCACACGCTGGAAGCCGTCTTGCTTTTGAGGCGGTTGCAGCCAATAGCCTCGACACCGTTACCGTCCCCAAAGGCTATAGCTGGAATATCGTAGCATCCTGGGGTGATCCCCTGTGGTCGCATGGTGCCGAATTCGATCATGGAACCAGAGGGACAGGCGAAAGCCAGGAATTGGCCTTTGGTGACAACACCGACGGCATGGCGCTCTTTCCGCACGGCGGAAAATATATCCTCACCGTCAACAATGAATATGCAAACCGCAACATCATGTATGGCAACCGGGAATCCAAGTTGCCGGAAACCGCCGACGACATCCGTAAGGGCAAGGCAGCCCACGGCGTGAGTATCTTTGAAATCGCGCGCCAAAACGGAAATTGGGCCGTCGTTAAGGACCCGCCCTTCAATCGCAAGCTCACGGCAGATGCGCCAATGGAGATTACGGGGCCTGCGCGCGGTCATGACCTTTTGAAGACGGCAGCCGATCCTGAGGGCGTTCGCTCGCTTGGCACCTGGAACAACTGCGGCAATGGTCGCACGCCCTGGGGAACTTATTTGGCCTGTGAAGAGAACTTCAACGGCTATTTCTCCAGCAGCGATCCCGACTACCTACCCAGCGACGCGATGCAGCGCTATGGCGTCGGACTGAAGGACTGGGGCTATGGTTGGGCGAAGGAAGATGAGCGCTTCGATATCTCCAAGCACCCAAACGAATCTAACCGCTGTGGCTACATCGTTGAGATCAACCCTCTAGACCCGAGCTCAACACCTAAAAAGCGCACTGCCCTTGGCCGTTTCAAGCATGAAAACGCCGAAGTCGTGCTCGCAAGCGATGGGCATGTGGTCGTCTATATGGGCGATGATGAGCGTGGAGAGTTCCTCTACAAATTTATCAGCACCGGTAAATACGCACAAGGCGGGGATAATAGCAATCTGCTCGAAAACGGCCAGCTCTTTGTCGCAAAGTTCGAGAATGAACTTCGCGGGCAATGGATTGAGCTGACGCCTGAAACAACAGGCATGGCAACACAGTCGGATATCTCGGTTCACACCCGAATTGCTGCTTCAGCGGTCGGCGCAACAACCATGGACCGCCCAGAATGGGTGGCCGCCAATCCGCTTAAAGCCGAAGTCTATTGCTCCCTAACGAACAACAAGAATCGCGGCAAGAAGCCGAACGCGGGCGGCGATGACACACCAGTCG